>JANNGV010000140.1:0-1803 GCA_031404055.1 Chloracidobacterium sp. | reverse complement strand
TGATCTTCGACATTAACGTATCGGAATCTGCCTTTCTGTGCAACACGGAAATGGCTGATGTAGACGAAACAATTTTCAAAACCCGTCGCATCAGGGTTTTTCGTATCCAAGAGGCCGTATTTGCAGTTCGAACTCGTTGGGATTCTTGGTAAAGAAAAGGCCGCCCTGCCGTACCGAATTAGCCGGTGCGTAAGTGAGTGTAGTCGTACTCATTTCTTCTGTTTCCTGGCCCTTTTTTAACGTGCCTTCGATCGTCAAACCGGCGGCGGTTTGGTTGCCTGTATTAGTTATACGAAACTCGATGAGGTAGCCGTTTGTCGCGGGCTCGATCTTATCAACACTGATTTCCAGAATTGGCGGTGACACTGTTTCTGTAACTGCGCGATAAAGAGTCGTGCCGATCGCTGCAATAACTAGAATCAGGCCGGCAGCGGCGAATATCCACTCGACAACCGGAGTCTTCTTCTGTTTACGACTTTTATCGTCTGCTGTTTTTTCCGCCATTTTTTTTATAAAATTAATCTCGACGCCGATCCGCCCAGGGCCGCCGGAAATCCGAGAACGATAGTAACCTGAAGCTTTTCCGCAAACTCCATATCGTCGATGCTTCCAAACGTCCACAGAAGATAAAAGCTGATAAGCAGCACGACGCCGTATCCGACAACGGTATAACGCAGAAAAAGACTCCAAAACGGGGTTTGCGAATCAATCTCTTTTTCCTGACCGCGCTTTTCAACCGCATAGATGAAGCCATGCATCATCAACAATGTGGTCACGGCAAGCGCAGCGGCGTGCCAATTGGTCATTTGATACGAAATAAGCACCATTTCTTCGGTAGGAGCAACGCTCATCGAAAGAAAAATGGCGCCAACGACGGTTAGGAATATCTGCCCGAAATAACTTGTGCTTCGTTTCCTCGTTTCGGCATCTTCCTGGGTCTGTTCATCGCCGCCGAGCAGGCTCTGTGCAAACATCGCGCCGAGACTGGCGGTAACCGCTTGAATCGAAATTTTTCCTATAATTTCGCCCGCCGACATTTCCGGTTTGATTACACCGAACAAAAACAGAATTGCGGCCGATGCCGAAAAACCGACTGCGTAAGCGATAAAAGTTTCGCGAATGTCGTCTATTGCCGACGCCGTGTCTTCAAACCCGTCAAAATAGGAAAGGCCGAACAGCAGCGGAATGATGAGAAGCGTGAAAATCGTAAGCCGAGAGGCATCCATCGAAAAGCCCAGCCACCACATTTCCATCGTCATCAGCATCGGAAACGAGAAGAGAATCGCACCGCCGTACGCACGGGCCAAATCAATAAAAAAACGGCCATTGCCGCCATTTTCAGTTTTGGTTTTTATCGATCCGGACGACATTAATTGTTGACGGCAAACCTCATTCGGCGTTGACAACCTGCTGAACGGTTTCCTTTTTCAAACCCTTGCCATTTCGTTTATTGTAGTCGCTGAGAGAGATTTGCTTGTCGCGCCAGGCGTCGAGGTGGCCGACCTGGTGGACGCATTGGATGGTGCAGGTTGGGGCGCACCATTTTTCGGTGATGTACTCGCGGGCCATGTCTTCGCGGGTGTATTCGAGCAGCGGAATGCCCGGCGTGCCGCGTTGCTGCGAGCACCAGTTGACCATGCCGAATTCGTCGATATACAGATATCTGGCACCGGCACGGCAACGCCATTCGTATTCCTTGCCTTCTACCAAATCGTCCTGAAACCAGTTCCAGCGGGCATATGAGCTTTGCCCTTTGCTCTTGATCTCTTTGTAAACTTCCTTCTCGCGGGGCGTCAGGCCTTT
>JANNGV010000139.1:0-3015 GCA_031404055.1 Chloracidobacterium sp. | reverse complement strand
AACGTGTATCCCACGGCAGCCGTTGCTACCAGGGCTGTGAGCACTAAGAAGTAAACTAACTTCCTGCTCACCCGATCAAATGTCTTGGGGACATTTCTCTTGATCTCGTCCATCTTCGACTCCTCCATTGTACTTTTGAGTCCTTAGCTAAGGTGGGAGCCACCAACGACCGAAAGCCGCTAATCTCCCAAACGACGCTCGGTACGACAATTCGCCCCAAAAACGTCTGAACTGAAAGCGCACTACGCCTTCAAGTTTGGCAATTCTTCCAATAATTTAAATCAATTTAGTCGTCAACTCAGTATGCTGGCATACATCCTGAACTTTATTTCGACACTCACTACAGCGCATTTTTATAGGCTGCATAAAATGTAATCCTATTCTCCCGCATCTACAAGTCATCAACCGGCAAGTCGGCGCTTCAAGAACACAGTTCATACCTTAAGATTGGCGCAAAAAAAGACAGCCCTAAAATAGAGCTACCTTTTATCTTCGAATCCAGTATAAAGGATTAAGTTTTATCCGAATTATCTCCCAGCCATACGATCGAATATGCCATCCCAGGCTTTTTCGGTTTATCGCTTTCGCGTGGCTTCCCTCGCGGTGGCTTTTCTCCCCCCGGGTTAACTACCGGCGGCGGCGGCTTCGGCGGCGGCTTTTTCTGATCATCTTTCTTCTGTGCCGATATCCCTATCGACAGCCCGATGACCACCGCAAATGTAAATAGTATTTGTTTCAACGTGTTCATTTCTGTAACTTCCTCTTTCCTTCTTTATATTACGCATCCGGGGAAGAGGGAAAGTGCGTCGCTATCTTTAACGCAATAGTGGTGCCAAAGACACTAGTAAGACGCATCAGCCTTGATTTTAGTTGGAAACCTTTATTCACAGGCTTTTGGGCTCTTTTACAAAACTTTACGTTTTCGGTCATTGTCATACGAAATCGTGAATTTGCCAACGATAAGACCGACCGAATCACGCAGACCCTTTCAAATTGACTACCTTTCCGCCCTTATCTACAATCACTTTCATATGAACGAAACAGCCACGTCAACCGATAAGCTTCGCTCGGTTTTAGTTTTAGCGGCAACGATCGGAACGATTGCGTTCAACTGGCTTGCCGCGACCGGCTATGTCAACGATGTTACTCCTGAGATTATCTCCAACAAATACCCAACAAACATCACGCCGGCAGGGTACGCATTCGCGATCTGGAGCCTGATCTATCTCGGAATGATCGCATTTAGTATATACCAATTGCTTCCTGCAAACGTCGTTCGATTTCGCGGCATTCGCTCGCTATATATAATGAGCTGCGCTTTGAACTGCGGATGGATCTATTTCTGGCATCAGGACCAGATTGCTATATGTTTGGCAATAATCCTCGGGTTGCTCGCCGTTTTGCTCCTTATTAATATAAAGCTCCGCACTTTCGATTCGATTGCGGATTCGGCGATCGTAAAAGCTCCGTTCGGCATATATTTCGGCTGGGTAACGGCCGCATCTCTTGTTAACTTTGCGGTTCTCCTCGTCCAACAGAAAATAGATCTCGGCTCATCGGCATCAGCCGTCGGCGTCGTCCTTATTCTATTCGCAGCAGCAATGGGCGTTCTCGTGCGCGTGCGGCTTACCAATTATTTCTATCCGCTGGCGATAGCCTGGGCACTAACCGCAATCGCCGTGAAACAAAGCGGCCAAACATTAATCGTTTCGGCAGCAGCGGTCGGCGTTATCGCATGCCTTATCGCATCACTCAGCTTCGTAATGAACCTAAACAGCTCCATAAATGAACAACGGTAAAATTTGCGTTTCGATTTGCGCGGAAACGATAGATGCGTTGATCGACCAATTGCGCCGTGCCGAACAATCAGCGGATGTGATCGAGCTGCGCTTTGATTGTCTGTACGAAAACGAACTTGACGGCAATGACCTGGAGAAGACTGAATCACGCATACGAAAAGTCCTCGCCACCCACAACAAACCAATTCTTTCTACATTTCGCTCCAAGGAGCAGGGCGGCAAACGCGAACTCACAAGAGAGGAACGGCTTAATTTCTGGGCCATCGGATTTGCCCGTGAATGGGCAGACCTTGAAGAAGATATTATTGAGGATTCATTTGAATGGTTGCTAGATAAAAGGATCTGTTCATTCCACGATTTCTCGGGATCCCAGGCCGACCTGGAGAAAATTTACGAAAGACTGGCGGCCAGGAACGCAGACGTTATCAAGATAGCAATTCAAGCCGATGACATCGTTGATTCGATCCCGATTTGGAAACTGCTCGAACGGGCCAAGACGGAGAACGAACCGCTGATCCCTATCGCAATGGGTGAAGCTGGCAAATGGACCCGAATTTTGGGACGGGCTTACGGCGCATTTATGACATACGCGTCGCTGGATGCTGGTGCGGAGACAGCGCCTGGACAGATTTCGGCCGCCGATATGAACAATGTGTTTCGGGTAAAGGAACTAGACAAAAAGACAGAGGTTTTCGGGATAATTGCCGGGAACACGAGCTACTCCGTTTCGCCGTGGATGCACAACGCAGCGTTTAAGGCTGCAGAATTGAACTCCGTTTTTGTTCCGCTGCAGGTAGACGATCTTGGTTCCTTTTTTACACGGATGGTATCTCCTGCCTCACGCGAGATCGAGCTGAACTTCAAGGGCTTTTCGGTAACAAACCCGCACAAGCAGGCGATAATGGCCTATCTTGATGTAATCGACGAAACAGCAGCCAAGATAGGGGCCGTCAACACGGTAAAGATCGAAGGAGGTAAATTCTACGGCTTCAATACCGACGCTGCCGGATTTATACAGCCGTTTAAAAACTCGAACATCTTTTTGGGCGGTAAACGTGCAGCCGTTTTAGGAGCGGGCGGGGCGGCCAGTGCATGCATATACGCGCTTCAACAGGTAGGTGCGATCATAACCGTAATTGCCCGGAGCAAGGAGAAAGGGCAATTACTGGCTGATGAGTTCGGGATCGAATACAGATTATCGCCCACCAATGATCAG
>JANNGV010000138.1:0-5143 GCA_031404055.1 Chloracidobacterium sp. | reverse complement strand
CTGCTGCAGGCCATCGCACCGCAGATCGCCGTTGCCATCGACCGAACGACATTAAAGGACAAGGCCGGCGAATACGAACAGCTTTCTGTCACCGATCCGCTCACCGGCCTTTTGAACCGCCGTTATCTGGAAGAACGCCTCGTCGAAGAGATCATACGGTCGAAGCGGCACAGATTTTCGATGAGCCTGATGATGTTGGATGTCGATAACTTCAAATCCTATAACGACAGCTTTGGGCATCCGGCCGGCGACGGTGCGTTAAGAATGGTTGCCGACATCCTCAAGGAAACGCTGCGCGGCGCCGACGTTGCCGCACGTTATGGCGGCGAAGAATTCGCGATCCTTTTGCCGCAGACCTCAACCGAGGAAGCCGCACAGATAGGCGAACGCCTCCGCAAGCGTATCGAAAAGACGGAATTTGCAAAACGCCAGGTGACGGTGAGCATTGGAATTGCCGGCAGCTCGAACGAGATCGATACGCCAAAAGATCTAATCTCGGCCGCCGACGTCGCCCTTTACGCCGCAAAAAATCACGGCCGTAACAACGTACAGATATTTAACGCCCTGGGCGAGTCGATCACCGAAAACATTCACTAAATGCCGAACCCGCAAAACAGGAAAATCCTTGCCGAATGTCGCACGGAAGACTTCGTCGGCCGAGCTGCCGAATTGGACCGCGTTCTGCGGTTCGCTAAGAACGTCGATGCATCGGGCCCGCTGACCGTGATGGCCGCACCAGCTAACGGTGTGTCGGAATTGCTGAAACAGGTGTACGACAAACTTTTTTTTGAGCAGAGTGCGATAATTCCCGTTTATTTTGCTCTAAACAAATCTGACGAAACGGTCCGGCAAACCGCACAGCGTTTTCTTCATCAATTTTTGCTTCAAACGGTCGCGTTCCGCCGTGACGACGAAGCGATACTCGGTTGGCATCCCGACATTTGCGAGCTTGCAGAGCTTGCCGTTCCGGCCGACGGCCACTGGATCGACCGACTCATCGAAGCCTGCCGCCGCGATTGCTCCTTAAATGACGGCCAGGCAATTTTAAATACGTGCATCGGTGCCCCGCTACGCGCCGCCGCGAGTGGCGCACGTGTCTTTGTAATGATTGACGAGTGCCATGCCGCCGCAAATTCGGATGAAATGGCCAAGTTCTTTAATGCGATCAAGGACATCTATCGCGGCAGTTCGATCGCCCATGTTCTCGCGGGCCGACGACGATTTAATTTTGACGAAGCGAACGGCGACCGCCTGATCCTCGACCAGCTCACGTTTGCGGACGCGGCAACCGTTGTCGAGAAGAACGCGGCCCGCTTCGGCGTCACCATAAACGAAGAAACGCGCGATCTAATGGCCAACCAGTTTCACGGAAACGCTGCGTTCATTCGATTTATGTTCCAGGCAGCGGCGGAAAAGGACGACCATTTCGAAAGCTTTTTGAACGTTCAGAAGATATATACGCAGGAAATATTCGGCGGTCGGATTCGTCAACACTACGACGCAGTGGTAAAAAATATTGCTCCGACCGAAGATCTCGAAAAGGGAATTCTGAGCCTGCTGGACGTATCGCTCACGCTTGGCAAGAAGCAGTTGTCGGTCGATTCCTGGCTTAAACGTCTTGCCGTCGGCGAACCTGCGATCTCAAAAACGCTCGATCTTTTGAACATCGAGGAGCTGATTCGCCTGACAGGCAATCGCGTCGAAGCGATGGATGGCAACGAGGTTTTGACCGACTACATCGCCGCCCGTTTCCGGCTGGAGGTCATCGGCGAAAACCGCGCCGCCCTGTTTGGCGAATCCGTCGCCGCTTATCTCAAACGCTCTCCGCGGCTGATGGCCCGTTTTTACCGGCACAACGCCTCGCTCGGCCTTCGCGATCTGCTTTCCTCGTTCTCGCTGCAGCAGGTTCCGCTTGCCTTGCTCGATTACGGTGTTTTCGCCGACCAGTACAAAGGCTTGGATAACGATGTGGTAAACGCCGGCCTCCGCGCCGACGTTGCACCGATAAGTCTGCCGCAGATCGTCTATACGGCCAACGCGGCTGACCTTTACAAGCCCATCGGTGAGCTGACTGAAAAGGAACGCTCGGTCGTCGCCATCGGTTTTCAGGAAGGGCAGTATATCGAGGACGACGAGATCGTCTGGGTTGTCGCCGAGATCGATTCAAAGCTCGAAGCGTCACGCGAGCTGGCCGAATTCTGGTGCGACCGCCTCGAAATGGTCGCGCTAATGTGTAATTTTCACACTTACAAAGTCTGGCTTATTTCCCCCGAAGGGTTTTCAAGCGACGCGATGGACCTGCTCCGGCAGCGCAACGCATTCGGTTCCAGCCGCCGACAGGTCGAGTTTTTAAAGCAGATCATTGAGAAGGAGCCCGTCGGTCCGCGGCCGGTAATCGACGAATACGAGGTGACCGTTCCGATGGATGGCGAGAACGAAATGATCGCCGCCCACACGCTCGAAGAGATCGCCCGGCGGCACAACTTTTCACCCAAGGCGATAAATCAGATAAAAACCGCCCTGCTCGAAGCGTCGATAAACGCGTCGGAGCACAGCTTGAGCCCCGACCGCCGCATTCACCAAAAGTTCTCGGTCGAGGACGACCGCATCGTCATAACCATCTCAAACCGCGGCCTTCGCCTGGCCGACAGAAGGGTTGCCGTAACAGAACGCGAACCCGAATCCGAACGCCGCGGCTGGGGCCTCAGGCTAATCGAAAAACTGATGGACGAAGTACTGGTCCACCAAACCGACGACGGCACCAGCATCTCAATGACCAAGTACCTCCAAAAAGAAGTCCTGGCATAGCACCCCTCCTGTCTTAGGAGGGGTGGATGCCGCTTCGGCAGACGGGGTGGTCGTTTAGAAGGGTTCTTGACCACCGCCTTTCTTATCTTCCCGCCATTGACGCTCGGGGCCGATCCTTCCCATCCTCCAAACTCTTGCAACCTGCGATACAATCATGGTACATTATCAAACGGACGTTTCATATGTACCCAAAAGACACAAACAAAGACGACAATTTTGACGACGAAGCCGAGGCACTCAAACGCTACCCGTTTCTATTTGACGAATCTATTCCCGCCGACGAACAACCGCCCGAGCCGCCCATAGCCCCCGCGGAAGAAGAAACGGCAACTAATTACCACTACCTCGACGAATTGTCAGACGAACTTCTGCCCACGCTCGATTTCCACCGCTTCGACAATCTGTTCTCTGCCAAACCAGGCAACGCGTTCTTGCGGGATGCGCCGCAAAAATCGGCCCTCAAAAAGCTTTTCTCCGATTTCTGGCACGAAGGCGAGCTCAGCATTTTGTTCGCCGATACCGGCCGCGGAAAGAGCGTCTTGGCGGTGCAGATTGCCCGTTCCATCGCCCTCGGCGAACCCATCGCTCCGTTCGAGCTAGAGGTCCCTGCGCAGCGTGTCGTCTATTTTGATTTCGAGCTAACCGACGACCAATTCGCCCTACGCTACACCAAATCCGGCTCCCCTCGTGTCTTAGGAGGGGTGGATGCCGCTTCGGCAGACGGGGTGGTGAAAGATGTAGAGGACTCCGGCCTCCCCTTCAACAACAATTTCATCCGCTGTCCTCCACGCACCATCGACGAGATTCCGCCCGAATACAAAGATTACAGCGAATTTCTGACCAACTCGCTGGTTGAATTTATCCGGTTTTCGCGGGCGAAGGTCGTGGTTGTCGACAACATCACCTGGCTCAACACCAGCATCGAAAGCTCGGCACCGGCTCTGCGTTTAATGAAGGCCCTGCACACGCTGAAACGCGAGTTCGGTTTGTCGATATTGGTGCTCGCCCACACCCCAAAGCGCCATCTCGGCTCCGCGATAACCGTAAACCACCTGCAAGGCTCCAAAATGCTTGCAAACTTCGCCGACAACATCTTCGCCATCGGCTCCAGTTTCCGCTCGCGCGACCTCCGCTATCTCAAACACATAAAGGCCCGCAGCGGAGCGCTCCGCTACGACGCCGTGAATGTCCCGATCATCCGTCTCGAAAAGCCGTCCAATTTTCTCGGCTTCACCTTCGTCGAATTCGCTCGCGAACGCGACCAGATGGACTGGTACCGCGACCCACATTTCGACCGCTCCGGCATCATCGCCCGCGTACACCAACTCTCCGCCCAGGGCCTAACCCAACGCCAAATCGCCGCCCAACTCTCCATCGGCCCCGCCACCGTCAACCGCTACCTCCGCATCAATGGCGTTTAGGATCCGTAATTTTGACGTTAGAACCAAGAAGACGAGTCAGTTTCTTCCCTAGCTTCGTAACGTCTTTTGTCTCACATTCCCAGACAACCAAGATTTTCCAACTGAGTTTTGCTAAAGCTCGTTTATGCAATTTGTCTCTAACTACATTTCCGTTGAGTTTCGGGATCCAATAACTTTCATTAGAGCTCGGTGTGGTGCATCGTTTGCATCCTTGATGTCGATGCCAAAAGCAACCATGAACAAATATCACGGTATTATATTTTGGAAGAACAATATCGGGTCTTCCTGGAAGAATTTTTGAGTGAATACGAAATCGAAACCCGAGGCGATGAAGAGCGGAGCGAACAATCTTTTCCGGCTGGGTGTTGCGGCTCCGAATGCGTGACATGTTCCGACTCCGCTGTTCTTTGGAAACCGTATCGCTCAAGGTACAAAATCAGTAGGTACAAGTTGGCGCCCTAAAGTAAAGAAATTGCGAAGCTGTGTTTTAGTAAACGGCGTAAGCTGATGCTGATTCAGCATCCTTAGAAGAACTTGAGCGGTTATTGCCGAACCACCGATTCCGGTCTCCCGATGGATCTGTTCAATTCCACGATGGATGGTATTGCCGAAGCTTCCATCGCGTAGCGATGTAATGAATGTAGCCGTGGTGTTTTTAACCCACGGTAAAGGTCATATAATAAAACGCGTCGCGTCAGCGACGGTTGAATCATCCGAACAAATACCGTTCATCGTACTCAATCTCGTGTAACGTCAATAATTCAATGTATTCCTCTTCGAACGTCTGTTTCTCATGATGTTTCCGTTGGTTTTTGATGTATTCAACAACCTTCGACGCGTGCGATTTACAAACCGCAAAGACTCCAAACCCGTCCTGCCACGGAGGAGCGCGCGGCCGCATTCGTAACGTACCT
>JANNGV010000137.1:0-6769 GCA_031404055.1 Chloracidobacterium sp. | reverse complement strand
AAAGTAATTCGCGATGCTAAGTTTCATACAAACGGCTGCGGCTATATGATCGCGATGGCTGACACGATTGCCGAAATGCTTGTCGGTAAACAACTTACAGACTTGCACGGACTAGGTCACGATGAATATGTAGGTATTTTAACGGACGAGCTTGAAGAATTCCCTCAAGCCCGAAAACAGTGTGCGGATGTCGTCCTTAACGCTTTAAAGTATGCTCTTTCCGATTACCGCTCCCATATGCTCGAGGAATTCGGCGGCGAAAAGGCATTGATCTGCACGTGTTTTGGCGTTGCGGAGGAAACGGTCGAGATATATATAAAAGCGAATTCACCCGCGAGTGTGAATGAAGTCACCGCCAATTGTCGTGCGGGCGGCGGCTGCGGCTCTTGCCGAATACTGATACAGGAGCTTATCGATAGCCGTAATTTTGAAGGAAAATCCTAGGTTGGTGCATCGTTTAGAGGCGGTCTTGACCGCCCGTCTTAAAATCATTCGGAGGGCGGTCAAGACCGCTCTAAACGGGCAGAGATGTTGCGGACGTTCAGTTTTCAGCACCCAGCTAGGAAATATGCTATACTTACCGAATCATCCCGTGTCAATTCCGGGCAAAATGTTTTGAAGGAGTTATGATTGAGACTTTCCTAATGGAAAGTTCGCCGCGATAATTTATTGTTTTCGCAATGGACGACCCCGCTAGTTTATCTTTTCTGTTTTTCTTTGCCGAAGCTTCGGATCTGATCGAAACACCGACCATTCTCTGGTCAGCTTTAAACATTCTACTGGTCATATTTCTGGTGCTTGCGAATGGCTTTTTTGTCGCTAGTGAATTTGCCCTGGTTGCGGTACGAAAATCCCGTATCGAAGCACTGGTTGCGGAAGGCAGCAAGCCCGCCGAAAGAGTTCTTGCGCTATTAAACAACCTGAACGCTTATATTTCGGCTACCCAATTGGGTATTACTCTTTCCTCACTTGCGCTTGGCTGGGTTGGTGAGCCGGCGGTGGCGTCGCTGCTTGAGCCCGTGCTGATCTACGTGGGAGAGGCAACCGGCATCGCATTTCTAGCTTCCGGACCCGTCCTGCACGGAATCTCGTTTGCAATTGCGTTTTCGATCATCACGTTTTTGCATATTGTCTTCGGCGAACTTGCTCCGAAAACCGCAGCCCTCGAGCTGTCGGAACGGGTTGCTCTAATCATCGCCTTGCCGTTAGAGATCTTTTACAAGACTTTCAGCTATCCGATTCGTTTGCTTGATTGGACCGGTACGAAAACGGTCCGGTTGTTTGGTCTGCACCCATCGGGCGAACACGGTTCGAGCTATACGGAAGACGAAATCCGCCAACTCATCCGCATCTCTGAAAAAAGCGGGCATGTAAATAAGGAAGAACGCCGCCTTATCAACAAGGTTTTCGAGTTTTCAGAAACGACCGTAAAAGAAGCAATGATCCCGCGTACCGAGATCGTTGCGATTCCCGAAACCAGCAGGCTCGAAGACATAGTAACCGCATTTCGTCAGCAGGGTTATTCGCGAATACCGGTCTATCGCGGTTCGCTGGACGATATCGTCGGATTCATACACAGCAAGGATGTGCTTACGTATATTCTGCGGCCAAAGGCTTTTAAGCTAGAACGAATAATTCAAAAGCCGATGTACGTGGTCGATACCGCCCGGCTTGAAGACGTGCTTCGGCAGATGCAGAAGGAAAAATTCCACTTCGGCTTTGTGGTTGATGAACACGGCGGCGTCGAGGGAATTATCACGCTCGAAGATCTGCTTGAGGAGATCGTCGGAGATATTTCGGACGAGCATGATGAAGAGGTAAATGAGCAGATCCGGGAACAGCCGGATGGAAGCTGCATGCTCGAAGGCGGCCTCGCGGTGCGGGATCTGAATCGCCGTCTCGAGATGAACCTGCCCATCTCGGACGGTTACACCACCGTTGCCGGATTTCTAATGTCCGTCGCCGGAACCATATTATCCGTTGGCGACAAGGTTCCTTTTAACGGCCATATTTTTACGGTCGAAAAGGTAAATAAGCGTCGTATTATGCAGGTTCGGATGGAAAAAACTCAGGAATCGCATGTAAACGCTTCGGTTTGACGTAATCAGCCAACGTTTCGACACTTCAGCATTCTTCCCGCCCGCTTTGTCTTTAATTTCGATTCAAGCTAAATTTGTTTCTTCAGATTCTGTTGACGCAGTGTTTTGTGGATTCGGCAACGTTACTCTTGCTCCTTCTTTGTTCCTCCTATTCCGTGGTTAGTTTTTATTAACCACAGAACAATAGGAACAAGAAGATTGAAGAAAAGTAACGTTAGGGCGAACGCTTTCGAAACTTCCGGCGTCGCCAGAATCCGGCAATAACACCAATATAATATGGAGTTTTAGAACAAATGAGTCTAATCGAACAGGTTTGGGCACGGGAAATAATGGATTCGCGCGGCAATCCGACCATCGAAGCGGAAGTGGTGCTTGAGGACGGAACGACCGGCCGAGCGGCAGTGCCAAGCGGCGCATCGACCGGCGAAAACGAGGCTGTCGAGCTGCGTGATGGCGACAAGCTGCGGTATATGGGCAAAGGCGTTTTGAAGGCAGTCGAGAACGTTAACGAAAAGATCAGCCGCGAACTCGAAGGCCTCGACACGCTCGATCAAACGCTGATCGATCAGACGATGATCGAGATGGACGGTACCGAGAATAAATCGAAGCTCGGAGCGAACGCGATCCTTGCCGCCTCCCTGGCGAACGCTCGTGCCGCCGCCGCGTTTCTTGAAATGCCGCTTTATCGCTACATCGGCGGGGCCAATGCCAAAACGCTCCCCGTGCCGATGATGAACATCCTCAACGGCGGCGCGCATGCGGACAACAACGTCGATTTTCAGGAATTTATGGTAATGCCTGTCGGTGCCGGGTCATTTGCCGAGGCGCTGCGGATGGGCGCCGAGATATTTCACAATTTGAAATCCGTGCTTAAATCACGCGGTTATTCGACCGGTGTCGGCGACGAAGGCGGCTTTGCGCCTAACTTAAAGTCGAACGAGGAAGCCGTCGAGACGATCCTTGAGGCCATCGACAAAGCGGGATATAAGGCCGGCGAGAATGTAATGCTCGCACTCGATCCGGCGGCCAGCGAGTTTTTTAAGGACGGTAAATACATCTTTAAGAAATCCGATAAGCGCGAGTTAACGTCCGAAGAAATGGCCGCATATTGGACCGATTGGTGCAATAAATACCCGATAATGTCGATCGAAGACGGAATGGCCGAAAACGACTGGGCCGGTTGGAAAAATCTTATGGATTCGGTCGGTAAACGGGTGCAGCTCGTCGGCGACGATCTGTTCGTGACCAATACAAAATTTCTGCAAAAGGGAATTGACGAGAATGCGGCGAATTCCATATTAATCAAGGTCAACCAGATCGGTACGCTGACCGAAACGCTTGACGCCATTGAGCTTGCGCGGACACACAATATGACCGCCGTTATCTCTCACCGCTCCGGCGAAACCGAAGACACCTTCATTGCCGACCTCGCCGTCGCCACAAACGCCGGGCAGATCAAGACCGGAAGCCTGTGCCGCTCGGACCGCATTGCGAAGTATAATCAGTTGCTATGAATCGTGGTAGATCTGGGTGATTCCTCAAAATATCCAGGTTGTAAGGCGTTTTACCAGGTACGATTAAGTTAAGTTCTTCGCGGATTGTGATAATGATAAGACCAGATTAGAATCAACTTTACAAGTATAAAGAATTCAACGAATACTCTATTTCGTCGTTGACCGACGAAGTAATTTGGGTTTCTGACCCCAGAAATTTAAATGATCCTTTCGAATTCACTTTTCACATATAATCAGATCTTTCGTACGATGTTGCACGCCGAAAAAAAGCTAGCATTACAAAGGCGAACTGCCTCCAATAGCAGGACGAGCTTATCGAGAAGATAAAGACCGAGTTTATAACCGGGGGTATTTTTTGTCTCACCGAGAGCAATAATATCAGCCTGATGTGGAGTCATTATCGACGCAAGCGATTGTCGATCACGTCGGCGATCATGTGGACGTCGTAATACCCGAATCGATCAGGGCCCAAAGTCGAGGCTTTGTTGAAAAAATTCCAAGATGAGAAAACGGTGATTCGCCTCGAATCCAGGAAGGAGGTCAAAAGCTTCCTGAAACGCTATAAAACTTCTATGTTAAAGTAAAATTGAGGGAAATGTATGGGACAAGTACTTATCGAGATACCGCAGAATGTAAGGCGAAATTTTCGAGTGAAAAGCGCTGAATACGGGGAACAGCTTTTGAAAGAATTGGAAGAGAACACGGATACGATTAATAATCCGGCAGTTATCCCGCCTCGTCGGAACAGTTTAAAGGAAGATTTGGCGGCGGTAATTGGAATTTGGAAAGACCGACCGGAGACTGCCGAAGAAATTGCCCGGCAAATCCGTGATCGCAACAACGGGAAGAATGTTTGAATATTTGATCGATAACAATGTTATTTCCCAAATATTGAAAGGAAATCAGAAAATAGCAGAGTTTATCCTAGGCCTAAATTTTGCAATTTGTGTGACTGTTTACATTGAGGCGCTGCAAGGCTCGATTTCCAGCGAGCAGAAACGAGAGATCAAGAAACTTATTGACAATTTTCCGCTATTGGTAATCACACCGAACATTTCAAGACAGGCAATAAGTTTAATTGATACTTACTCGAATTCGCACGGTTTACTTCTTGCCGATGCATTGATTGCGGGCACCGCTATCGAAAACGACTTAACTCTTGTCACATACAATATCAAGGACTTCAAATTCATCAATGGTTTGAAATATCTAAGGCCGTCTTTCTGAAATCGCTGTGAAAGAAGAGATCAACGGAAAATTTAAGATAAGCACCGACAACACGCGGCTGCAGATCCGGATGATACACGAATTTCTCTCGCAGGAATCCTATTGGGCGAAAGAGCGTACCGCCGAACAAACCCGAACCGCGATAGAAAATTCGCTTTGTTTCGGCGTTTATCAAGATGAACGTCAGATCGGTTTTGCCCGCGTGATTAGCGACCATGCGACGTTTGCCTACGTAGGCGATGTTTTTATAATCGATGAGTTTCGCGGACAAGGTTTGAGCAAATGGCTGATGGAAGTGATCATTTCGCACCCCGATCTTCAAGGGCTCAGACGCTGGATTTTGGCGACGCGTGATGCCCACAGCCTTTATGAAAAGTTTGGCTTTCACGCTCTTGCATTCCCCGAGCGATGGATGGAACGGCCTGCACCGGATGCCTATTAATTCCACAGACGGCTTTTTTAGAGCTTTTTCTCCGCGTTCTTTGTGTCCTCACTTCGTGCCCTCCGAGTCAAAGATTTTTTTCAACACAAAGCACACGAAGGTTTTCACAAAGAACACAAAGAAAACTTGAAATACCGGTACACGGAATTATTAACAATTTCTTGCCAACTCAGCGTCTATTTCGGCTATAATGAACGGGTCGAGATGCTCGACATCATTGCCGCCTTGCATTCCAGTCACTCATCTTAAACACGAGCCCCTTGCTATGAACAAAGAAATCACACGGCCGCTCGCACTGATAATCCTTGACGGCTGGGGCGTTGCATCGCAAAGCAACGGAAACGCCATCGCACAGGCTCATACTCCTTATTACGATGCGGTGTGTGCAAAGTATCCGCGGACAAGCCTGGCCGCTTCAGGCAATCGAGTCGGACTGTCAGCTGATGCTCCGGGCAATGCCGAGGTTGGGCATTTGACGATCGGTGCCGGGCGGATTGTGCAGACTGAAACCGCGCGGATAGCCGAGGCGATATCGTCAGGCGACTTTCTTCAAAATGGTGTTTTGAAAACGGCGTTTGAAAAGGTTTCGTCCGGCGATTCGGCTGTTCATTTCATCGGTCTCGTCAGCGATGGCGGTGTGCATTCGGCACCCGAAACGCTTTTTGCCCTGCTTCGAATGGCCAAGCGCGAAGGCGTGCGTGAAGCTTTCATCCACGGCATTCTCGATGGACGCGATGTTCAGCCGCGGACGGCGGACATTTACGTTGACGCGCTTGAAATAAAAATGGCCGATATCGGGCTCGGTAAGATAGCCTCACTCTGCGGCCGCTATTTTGCCATGGACAGCAGCGAAAGTTGGGAACGCACGGCGCGCGCTTATACGATGCTCATCCACGGCGAGGGCGAGCGCAGCTTCGATGCAGTATCGGCGATTCGGGCGTCGTTTTTGCGCGGTATAGCGGACGAGTTTATCGCGCCGATCATAATCGAAAAAGAGATGGATGTTCCGCTGGCGACGATAAAGGACGGTGATCTAGTAATATTTTTCAACCACAAGCCGGAGGAGATGCGGCAGCTCGTACGCTCGCTTTCGGTTTCCGATCCATCATCTGCAAAACCGAGAATTGATACCATTTGCCTGATCGAATACGACCGCTCGCTCAACCTGCCCGTCGCTTTCGAGCGGCCGGCGGAGCGCAATGTGCTGGCCGAGATCTTTGAACAAAACAGCCTGCAAAACTACCGGATCACGGAAACGGCCCGTGCGTCGCACGTTTCCGGTTATTTCAACTGCGGTACGGACTCGGGAAATTTGTACGAGAACAGAATTATTGTCCCAACGCCGGTGCCGCTGACGCTCGAAACCGATCCGGAATCGAAGAGTTTCAAAATAACCGACCGTTTTCTGCGAAGTATCGAATCGGATGGTAAAGCTGTTTTTATCGTCAATTTTCCGGTCGGTGAGCAGAAGCCAGTCCATCTCGTCC
>JANNGV010000136.1:0-4841 GCA_031404055.1 Chloracidobacterium sp. | reverse complement strand
CCTTTCTGCGCACCGTAGGCGTTCAAAGCAGAACTGCCAATCGCTAAAACCGCCAGCAGGCCGAATGCGACGCGCATAGTCCATAAAGTAAAATTGCTTCTGTACATTGAATCAAACACCGTTCGTTTTCTATATGAGATTGTTTGTAATTGCATCGGGGTTATGGATCCGATTAACGGATTGACGAAAGCACTTCGACGTTTTTGCCGCTTATCACCGTCTTTCTGCCTTACCAAACTGACAATGCGGACGCACTTCCTGTAAAATCGTGACAAATCAATTTATGACAGCACGACTTTTAAGCGGCAAAACGTTCGCCGAAGCGATAAAAACCGAGGTTGCCGCGGAGATTAGGCAGATCGAAGCTGCTCACGGTTTCCGTCCCAGTCTCGTCGTCGTCAGGGTCGGCGAGGATCCGGCGTCGGCGATTTATGTCGGCAGCAAGGTTAAAACCTCTGAAGAACTTGGGATAATTTCAGAACACCGGCATCTGCCGTCCGATACGTCCCACGATGAGCTGCTTGCTATTGTCACGGAACTAAATGGGCGTGACGATGTTGACGGCATTCTCGTTCAACTGCCGCTGCCACCGCAGATACGTCCGGGCGAGATTCTTGAGGCAATCGACCCGCAAAAAGACGTTGACGGGTTTCATCCGGTAAATGTCGGCCGCCTTTCTTTAGGTGAGAAAGCCTTGATTCCATGCACACCGGCGGGCGTCATCGAGATTTTAAAGCGGTCGGAGATACCAATCGATGGGAAACATGCCGTGATCGTCGGCCGCAGCAATATCGTCGGCAAGCCGATGGCGATGCTCTTGTTGCAGGAAAATGCAACGGTAACGATATGTCATTCGCGGACCGCCAACCTGCCGTCGATCACACTTCAGGCCGATATCCTGGTCGCGGCAATTGGCCGTGCCGGATTTGTAAAGGCCGAGCACATCCGCGAAGGAGCGACGGTTATCGACGTTGGGATAAATAACGTGTCGGACAAAGATTTTGCCGCCGAACTCTTTTCTGGCGACGAGCTCGAAAAAAGACTGAAAACCATTGAGAATAGAGGCTTTACGCTTGCCGGCGATGTGAACCCAAAAGACGCAATGGGAATTGCATCGAACTTCACGCCCGTTCCCGGCGGCGTTGGGCTGCTAACCGTCGCGATGCTGATGAAGAACACAGTCCAAGCGGCGAAGATGCGTCGAAAACTTATCAAACAGGATGAACAGGGTAAGCAGGATTAAAGAGGAATTATCCTGAAAATCCTGTCCACCCTGTTAAAAGCATTCTTAAAACTTATGAACTTTGAACATTACCAATCCGAAGCGAGCCAGACGGCTCTTTACCCGCGGCGAATGGAGAACCTTGAATACCCGACCCTCGGCCTGGCCGGCGAGGCGGGCGAAGTTGCGAATATCGTCAAAAAGATACAACGCGACCACGGCGGCGTTATTAACGAGGAGACCCGTGCGAAATTAAAGGACGAGCTAGGCGACGTTCTCTGGTACATATCAGCCTGCGCCGACGAATTGGGTTTGACGCTCGACGAGATCGCCGCTTTTAACGTCAACAAACTAGCGAAACGGCACGGACGTTAAAAAAAAGTCGATTTTTGAATGATTCTATGTTAAAAGTCGGTCTCACGGGTTCTATCGCGGTTGGCAAATCATTTGTTTGCGACGTTTTCCGCGATCTTGACTGTCATGTGATAGATGCCGATCAAACGGCTCGTGATGTCGTAAAAGCGGGAACGCCGGGGCTGGAGCGTATCGCAAAGGAATTTGGTACGGGCGTTATTACGTCCACCGGAAATCTCGACCGGGCGAAGATGGCGGAGATCGTGTTTGCCGATGAGCAAAAACGGCTTTTGCTCAATTCCATCGTCCATCCGCTTGTTTTTGAGATGCAAAATCAGTGGCTTGCGGATCGTGAGGCCGAAGACGCGGACGGCATCGCAATCGTCGATGCGGCTTTGATGATAGAGTCCGGCGGCTACAAGAGATTCGACAAATTAATTGTCGTATGGTGCGAACCTGCGATACAATTAAGCCGATTGGTGTTACGAGACGATCTACCCGAAACTGACGCGAAAAAAAGAATAGCGGCCCAGATGCCTCAGGAAGAGAAAAAGCTATACGCCGATTTTCTGATCGACACATCTAATGGTTTTGAGGACACGCGTCGACAGGTCGCCGAGGTTTACGAAAAACTGAAACTTGTCGGCTACTAGCCGTTTTTGTAATTGAACAGAATGCAACGAAGCAGCGGCGGAAATGAAGGTGAAATAGCGGGCGTTACACTTCGCCGCAAGTTCACGTTTGCCGTCGCAGCCTTTTGCCTTCCGGGCTTTGTCTTTTTGAGCGCGTGTAACGATATTGAAAAGCCGGTAGCCGAACCATTTTTCTCGCAGACAAACCCGCCGAAAAAACAGGAATTCAGATGGAGCAACGGCAAGCTGCCAAAGAGTTTTGACCCAGCGACCGCTTCGGCCCCGCCGGAAACCGACATCGTCCGTGCGATTTTCGAGGGATTGACCGAAACCGATCCGGTTACGCTAAATGAAGTGGCAGGCGTGGCCGAGAGATGGTCCGCCACGAACAACTACAAAGTTTGGACCTTCGATCTTCGCAAAGACGCCAAATGGACAAACGGCAAGCCGGTTACCGCCGAGGATTTTGTGCGGTCATGGAAGCGCCTGATTGCGATGGGCAAAAAGACCGCGCACGGCAATTTGCTCAATAATATTGCGGGAATACCGGCTGATTCCGGAGTGACGCAGATCTCTTCGACCGACGCAGCCGATCTTCTGTTAAACTCCGCACCGACACCGATCCTGCCGAATATGTCGTTGCAGATGTCGCGGCCGACAAACTCGAATATCAATTCGGGGCAGATCGAGGCCGGCGAAGCCAATTCGAATTCGCAAATGGTCAAACCGGCCGCGGAAAATTTGGGAATCGTCGCCGAAAGCAGCCATGTTCTGAAAGTGACACTAATCTTGCCCGACAAAGATTTTCCGAAGCTGGTCGCGAATCCGATCTTTCGGCCGGTTTATGGTGACGGCGAAGGACTTCAAGGCAAGGAATTGAACGCCGTGATCGTGACAAACGGTCCATTCACGATCTCGTCTGCCGATTCAGCCGGAATAGTGCTGGACCGGTCCGAAACGTATTGGAATCGCGACGGGGTCAAGCTTGAACGCGTGCATTTCGTCCCGATGGAAAACGCTGAAAAAGCCCTCGCGGCCTATCGTGCGGGAGAACTGGACGCCGTCACAAATGCGGATTTTGCACCGCTCGTCCTAAAGCTTCTGTCGCCGTACAATGATTTTCGACGCACGACGCACAGCGCACTCAATTTTTACGACGTAAATTCCGCCAAGGCACCGTTTTCCGACCGCCGCGTTCGTCAGGCGCTGTCAAACGCGATCGAGCGCGAGAAATTGACCGAAGGCGAAATGGAAGGCGTTACGCGTCCGGCACTGAGTTTTTTTCCTTTTGGAACTAAAACCAAGCTTTCGCAGGACAAAGAAAAAGCCAAAGAGCTTTTGGAAGAAGCCGGCTTCCCGGACGGGAAGTATTTTCCGGTCATCAGGCTCCTTGTAAACAGAAACGATACCCAACAGCGAATCGCCCGGTCGGTCGCGCGGATGTGGAAGCAGAATCTAAATCTTGAAACCGAAATCGTCGTAAAAGACGCAGGCGAGCTTGAATTGGCCAGGAAGGCGGGCGAGTTCGATCTTGTGCGGCGCGGTGTCGTGCTTCCGACATCGGATGAGACTGCAAGCTTCATGGCAATATTCGGCAACGCCACGAACCAACAGAACGGGCTGCCGGGCCTCAAGGATCCCGAAAAAAATAAGAACGGCACACGTGAGGCGGTCGAAAAACCGGTCACCGAACCGGTCAGCGAAGATGATCCGATATCCGGCGATCAGACCACGAATATCGATGCTCCGGTATCTTTATTAAACGAGGAAGATGCATTGTACGAACTGCGCGCGATCCCGCTGTATTTTCCGACATCGTTCTCGCTCGTACGACCCTATGTTTCGGGCTTTGAGATGAATAGCCTGGATGCCCTGACCCTCTCAAACGTGTCGATTGACAGCGATTGGCAGCCGAAAAACTCAGGCGGTGAATAAGATAACACATTGCATCGGATAAACCTCTCCAAAAACCGATCCGGGGCTTCGATTGATCAGAAAACGAGATAATTCTAACACCGTTTAAAAGCGGGCTTGCCCGCCCGTAAGTGGCGGGCAAGCTCCGCTTTAAACGATTATATTCGTTACATACGCGCGATTTTTCATTTGATGAGCAATAACGGAACAATCCTCTCGGTCAAAAACCTGAAGACCTATTTCCAAACCGACGACGGTGTGGTCAAGGCGGTTGACGGAATCTCGTTTGACCTGCAAAAGGGCGAGACGCTTGGAATTGTCGGCGAATCGGGCAGCGGCAAATCTGTGACCAATCTGTCGGTGATGCGGCTGATTCCCGAACCGCCGGGGAAAATCGTTGATGGCAGCATTGTTTTTGACGGCGTTGATGTCCGCTCGCTTTCAATCGACGAAGTGCGAAGGATCCGCGGCAAGCGTATTGCGATGATCTTTCAGGACCCGATGACGTCGCTCAACCCGTTCCTGAGTATCTCGACGCAGCTGATGGAGGTCACGCGGCTCCATCTCGGCCACACCAGGCAGCAGGCGTATGAGCACGCGGTCAGGATGCTGAAAACGGTTGGAATTTCGGATGCCGAAGAGCGAATGGGCAGCTACCCGCACGAATTCTCGGGCGGCATGCGTCAGCGTGTGATGATCGCGATGGCCCTCTCGTGCGA
>JANNGV010000135.1:0-6054 GCA_031404055.1 Chloracidobacterium sp. | reverse complement strand
GCGGACCACGAGCGACGAGCCGGCTCCGGAGCTCTGAATTCCCCGAACGTAAGTACATGTCGCGGTTGCGCGGACGGTGTGCGGGCGTGGCGATGGGCTTGGTGATGGAAGGCAATCGTTACGCTATCCTTTCGGATATAGCCGGTGCTGAAGATCATTATGGCGACATGGATTTTAAGGTGACCGGAACGACCGAAGGTATTACTGCTTTGCAGATGGATATCAAAGTTGCTGGCATTAACGCAATGATCCTTCAGGAAGCATTGGAGCAGGCACGAAAAGGCCGGCTGCATATTCTGGATATCATGGAGAAGGCCATCGCAAAACCTCGCGAAGAGATATCGCCGTACGCACCGCGTATCATTACACTCATGATCTCGCCTGACAAGATCCGCGACGTAATCGGACCTGGCGGTAAGATGATTCGTTCGATCACCGAAGAAACCGGAGCGAAGATCGATATATCCGACGACGGAACCGTTCTGATCGCGACCGCCGATGGCGAAGCCGCTCAGCTTGCCGTTGCCCGTATCAAGGCTCTGACGGCGGAAGCCGAGATTGGTGAAACTTATATGGGAACCGTCTCGCGCATCGTCGATTTCGGTGCGTTTGTCGAGATACTGCCTGGCCTCGACGGCCTGCTGCACATCTCCGAAATTTCCGACCGGCGTGTAAAAGACGTCCGCGACGAACTGAAAGAAGGTCAGCAAATTCTGGTCAAATGCATTGGCAAAGAAGGCAACAAGGTCAAGCTTTCCCGTAAGGCGATTCTGTCTGAAGAAAAGGCAAAGGCAAGCGGTGGCGGGGAAGAATAGGACGCTATCGAAGAAGATACTCGAAAAAAGGACGGCTTCGGTCGTCCTTTTTGGTTTGTTGACTTTCAATTCGCCGATATATAGTATGTGTATGAAAGTGGCAGGATATACACATTATGCGTACAAATATAGAAATTGACGATAAGTTGATGAAAGATATCTTGAAGATCACCGGCTTGAAAACAAAGCGCGAGGCGGTTGAACTCGCTCTTCAAACGTTACTCAGGCTTGAACGGCAGAACGATTTTCGGAAGCTCAAAGGTAAGATCGACTGGCAGGGAGACCTGGAAGACATGAGGCTCGACAAATGATTTTTGTCGATTCTAGCGTTTGGGTAGATTACTTCCGGGGAGCGGATTCCCTTTTTACTCAGAAGCTTAACGAGTTGTTCGGAACGGATCGTATTGTAGTAGGCGATCTGATCCTGACCGAGGTTTTGCAAGGATTTTCTGTTAAACGCGAATTCGACGAGGCCCTTGATCTGTTCAACTCTGTTCACAGTGTACGACTCGGCGGATATATGTTATCTGTCGAGTCGGCAAGGAACTTTCAGCGGCTGCGGGCAAAAGGATTTACGATTCGTAAGACAATCGACTCTCTCGTTGCCACAAACTGCATCGTGAATAATTTCGAGCTGCTTCACAACGATCGCGATTTTCTTCCTTTTCAAACGCACCTCGGACTCAAATGCACTATATAATCGCTTAGATTATATTATTGACTAGAAATCATGTCAGCACCAAATATTGAAACGATCGTCTCTCTCTCCAAACGCCGTGGGTTTGTTTTTCCCGCTTCCGACATCTACGGAGGGCTTGGCAGCTCGTGGGATTACGGCTCGCTTGGCGTAGAGCTTGCGAATAACATCAAAAAAAGCTGGTGGAACTGGCTCGTTTATGAGCGTGACGACATCGAAGGTCTGGACTCATCAATCATTCAGAACCGTAATGTGTGGAAATATTCAGGGCATGAAACGACGTTCAGCGATCCGCTGGTTGATTGCCGAGAGTGTAATTCGCGTTTGCGGCAGGATAAGCTGGATGTCGATCCCACGGATGGCAAGCATATTTGTTCGAATTGCGGATCGAAAAATTTAACCGAATCGCGGCCTTTCAATCTGATGTTCAAAACGACCGTCGGAGCCGTTTTGTCGGACGACGATCCTACTGCTTTGGCCTATCTGAGGCCCGAAACCGCGCAGGGAATTTTTATCAATTTTGCCAATGTGCTGAATACATCGCGGCGAAAACTCCCCTTTGGTATCGCGCAGATCGGAAAGGCGTTTCGCAATGAGGTTACGCCGGGGAATTTTATCTTCCGCACTCGTGAATTCGAGCAGATGGAGATGGAATATTTTTGCCGGGCCGAAGACGCTCCGAGGCTCCATCAGGAATGGATCGACGGCTTTCAGCAGTGGATCGGATCGCTCGGCATTTCGGCGGACAACTTGCAATTATACGAACAGAGCAAGGAAGAATTGGCCCATTACGCCGAGCGGACGGTCGATATAATGTACCGCTATTTCCCGGAACGTGAAGACGAAGACAAACAATGGGACGAGCTGATGGGCATCGCCAACCGGACGAATTACGACCTTCGTGTTCATTCGAAAAAACCGGAGGATGCCGAAGGTAAACGCATTAACCCGGATTCGACTGAAGATCTGTCGTATTTTGACGAAGCCACAAAAGAGCGGTTTTATCCATACGTGATCGAACCGGCCATCGGTGTAAACCGAACACTGCTCGCCGTAATGATGGATGCCTATACGGAGAAAACAAACGACAAAGGTGAAACGCGAGTAATATTAAAACTCACGCCTGAACTCGCTCCGATCAAGGTCGCGGTGCTGCCGCTTGCGAAAAATAAACCGGAGATCGTTGAATTGGCAAAGAAATTGAAAAAGGACTTGCAGCCTTCGATGCGGGCCGTCTACGACGACACCGGCGGTATCGGCAAACTCTACGCCCGGCAGGACGAGATTGGCACGCCGTTTTGTGTAACAGTCGATCACGAAACGCTCGAAGACAATGCCGTTACGGTGCGGGATCGCGACACGTGGGAACAGGAGCGAGTTGGTCTCGATGCCCTGAAAGAATATCTGCGGAAACGGCTTGAATAAGTGAAATTCAAAGGTATATTTCGTGTTGGAGCGGTCCGATTCGGCCTGTCGATCGCGGCTGTATTGCTGGTCACCGTCGTCCTCGAATTTTTCGGGGACCGTATCAACTCGACGACCGTCGCTCTTATACTCCTGCTCGCGGTTTTATCCTTAGCTACATTCTTCGGGCGAAATCCTGCACTTCTCGCGTCGTTTATTGCGATGCTTTGCTTCAACTATTTTTTCCTTCCTCCGGTTCGAACTTGGACTATATCCAGTCCGCAAAACCTGGTTGCGTGGGCGGCGTTTACTATCACCGCGATTTTGGCGGGTGAATTATCGGCCTACGCCCGCCGTCGAGCACGTGAAGCAGAGAGTCTTTATTCCGAGCTTCAAGCCGCGTTTGAAACCGCAACTCAGGCGAAGGCATTCAAGCAAAGTGAGAAGCTTAAGTCGGCGCTTCTGGATGCCGTTACCCATGATCTGCGGACGCCGTTAACATCAATAAAAGCATCGGTAACGACGCTTCTGGAAAGCGAAGGCGGGCATCGAACTATCGAACTGGACAGCAGTGGACGGACTGAATTTCTTGAAATTATCAACGAAGAAACCGACCGGTTGAACGGCTTTATAGAGAGCATGGTGGCGCTGGCCCGCGTAGAAGCGGGAGCGTTCAACGCGGCTGGAATCCTTTCAAACGTGGAAGAGATAATTACCATCGTGCTTGGCCGGGCCGCAAAATTGTTGAGTGAACACAGACTTACGCTCAGTCTGCCTGATGATTTGCCGCTCATTCGCGTCGATGCCCGTGCGGTCGCCGAGGTGATCTATAATCTGGTCGAGAACGCGGTGAAGTACTCGCCCATCGGGTCTACCATCACGATCGCGGCTGTGTCGCGCGGAAACCGCGTCTTGATTACGGTGATGGACGAGGGCAAGGGAATTCCGGCGGAGATGCGCGAGCATGTTTTCGCGAAATTCGTGCGACTCGATGGTGAATCTTCCGACGGCCTTGGTCTGGGACTTGCGATTTCCCGCGGGATCGTCGAGGCTCAGAATGGCCGTATCGAGATAAATACCGGCGTAAATAACGTCGGTACGAAAGTAACGGTGACGTTGCCGGTAGGAGAGGAATGAGCGATCCGAATAAGGTGCTCGTCGTTGACGACGAACCGCAGATCACGCGAGTCCTGCGCCACAGCCTTACCGCGCACCGGTATGACGTGCGAACGGCGGCTGACGGCTTGTCGGCTCTCGACACATTTCATGATTGGCATCCCGACCTTATTATCACCGATCTGCAAATGCCGGAGATGGGCGGTATCGAGTTCTGCCGCGCGATACGAAAGGTCTCGACGCTGCCAATTATCGTCCTGTCGGTACGCGGCGAAGAGCGAATAAAAGTTGAGGCCCTCGACGCGGGGGCTGACGATTATGTAACGAAACCGTTTGGCATAGACGAACTTTTGGCTCGTGTACGGGCCGCACTCCGGCGTTCGCCTGACGCGCAGGATGAGTCGGAAACAAAACTTGAAGACGGAGACTTTAGCATCAATCTCTCGACACGCGAAGTATTGGTAAAGGATCAATCGGTACATTTGACGCCCAAAGAATTCGACCTCCTTCTCTTTCTATTCCGTAACCGCAATAAGGTGCTCACGCACCGGGCGATACTGACCGCTATATGGGGCGGCAATTTCACCGAGCAAACGGAGTACCTGCGCGTCTTCATCGGGCAGCTTCGGAAAAAGATTGAAAAGGACCCTTCTAACCCGCGATACATCCGAACCGATCCGTGGGTTGGTTACCGTTTTCTTGCCGTTAGCGAATGATTTCCTGCACGAAAAATCTTTATAAACTCCTTATAAAAGCCTTACTCAACCCTTAGCTTTTTTCGGTTAATCTCGAATTGTCAGAAACCCCATTTGCGGATTCTGTGAGACAGAGATGAAAAGCGAGATCGAACTGAAAAGCACCACCTTGTCTGATTTGCAGGTTTCTCGGCCTAGGTCGCGGAGTTCCTTGGGCGACGCATTATTGAGCCGGACGACGTGTTTAATCCTTGCCTTTCTCGGAATCTTCGGCGGCATTTCGTCGTTAATTGTGGGCCTTATTTGCATAGTAATTCACAGCGTTGTTTCCGGAGACAGGGTCTTTGACCGAATCGGCACGATCCTGCTGATTGTTGCGATACCCATGCTCCTCGGAGGCGCGATCTTTTTGGACGAGATCGAAGGAAAGAAATGATAAAGCAATTAACGTTAGCCGTGATCCTGTTAGGATCGGTCGTTTGCGCCAGCGCCCAGCAAACGGTTTTTAATGTGCCAACGGAGGATATTTTAGATAAGGGCAGGGTTTATTTTGAGCTCGATATGAGTTTCAAAATGAATAATCAGGAAACTTTGCGAAAATTCTCTTCGTTCGTGCCCCGCGTTGTCATCGGTGCTGGCAAGAATATCGAGGTCGGCTTAAATCTGACGGGTAACGTTCAGCCCGGAATCGATGCGACGACGCTTGTCCCTTCCATAAAATGGCGTTTTTACAAAAATGAGAAAAACGGTATGGCTTTTTTCGTTGGGAATAATTTCTACATACCGCTTAGAAATAAATCTTACAATTTTGGCTCGTATACATATATTTCGGCTGCGAAAACGATAGACAATACTCGCCTGACTGCGGGTGGTTTTGTTTTTAGCAAAAACGTTGTTGCCCAGAACGCTACGCGTGGAGGCGGCCAATTCGCAGTTGAGCAAACGATCACTCCTAAGCTAACGGTTTCAGCGGATTGGATCACTGGCAAACATGCGAATGGATACCTAACTACTGGCGCGTCCTATAAATTGACGAAACGGCTGACAGGCGTGGCCAGCTATGCGTTCGGCAACGCGAATCTTTCGCGTGGTAATCACTACATCTATCTAGAATTGGGATACAGCTTTAATTTAGGACAGCATTGATTTTTAAGGAATCTAATAATGATAAAATCTTTAAAACGATTATTGGTCGGCAACCCTATCTCGTCCTTTGTCTTCCGTCGCTTAGTCGACAGAAGCGATTCTCCTTGGTCTACTCGCGGCGGGAACAATTGCTTCTAAAATTTATCAACGACGAGACTGAATGGCACAAAAACTCGATAAC
>JANNGV010000134.1:0-6066 GCA_031404055.1 Chloracidobacterium sp. | reverse complement strand
GTGTCTTTAAACCCTCAAAGCCAGGAACGAATCGTTGAGAATTTGCATCAAACGATTTTTACCGCATAATTCTAAATAGAAAAACTACAAAAGCCGCCGTTGGCGGAAATCGAGGAGAAAACATTCAAATGAAACGAACTTTTTATATAGCAGTATTCGCTTTCTTTGGGATGTTTGTTTTGGTCAACACAGGAGCGGAAGCGGTCAACAGCTCGCTCGCCGAACGTTTTGCCCTCGGCGGTGCCGTGCAGACAGGTGAGTCGGGAACCTACAATATTGACAAGGCACACAGCTTTATCGGATTTAAGGTCAAGCACATGGGCCTGGTGGAAGTGCCGGGCTTTTTCCGCGATTTTACCGGAACGGTCAATTACGACTCGAAGGATCCATCAAAATCCACCGTCGAATTTGCCGCAAAGGCGACAAGTGTTGATACCGGTGTGGGCGGCCGCGATACGCATTTGCGGTCGGCGGATTTCTTTGAGGTTGAAAAGTTTCCGGAACTTACCTTCAAGAGCACAAAGGTGGAAAAGAAAGGAACGGGCTGGATCGTGACCGGCGATTTTACATTGAAGGGCGTAACAAAATCCATCTCGATACCGTTCAACGTTGCTGGATTTCTGCCCGCCGACCAGCGAAGCGGCGGCAAAATGGGCGTAACCGCCGAAACGACGATCAACCGTCGTGACTACGGCGTAAATTACGGCACAAACATGCCAAACGGTACCGCCATGCTCTCGGACGAAGTTAAGATCAACCTACAGATCGAGGCAAACAGGCCGAAGGAAGTTCCGAAGGCTCAGTAATTACTTAAATACTTCGTCTTGTTCCTCTTATTCCTTCGTGTTCATCTCGTTCTGTGGTTTCGCTTTTTAACTACAGAACGAGATGAACAAGCAGGAACAAAAGATTCGACCAACTATGTTCTCGAAATAGGTCGGCCCAACTCAGTTACTTTTCCTTGCTCGCATCGGCAAACGAAATATCGTAAATGGCGTAATCTTCCCAGTTCTTGTAATCAAAATGCCACCATTCGTTGGCGTTGACAGTAAAATCTTCGTCTTCCATCAATTTTCTTAGCTTGTCGCGGTTGTCGCGCTCCTTTTGCGTTCCGCCCGTATAATCGGGCGACGCACGGTCGGTAAATTCGTCATAGCCCGACGGCATTTCGATCGCCAAGCCTGTCGTTAGATCGTAAATACTTAGATCGACGGCACAGCCGCGATTGTGTTTCGAGCCTTTCTCCGGGTTTGCGACAAACTTACGCTTGTCCTCGGGCGTAACTTCCCAAAAAAGTTTTGTGATGGCCCAAGGCCGGTAGCCGTCATATATCAGAAGCCCCAAACCCTGTTTTTTAAGTTTTTTATGGACGCGAAGAAGAGCTTTTGCGGCCGGTTTTTGCAAAAACGCGCGTGCTTCGGGATAAACCGTTTTGCCGACAAAATTATTGTCCGTCGCGTATCTGATATCGAGTTTTATTGTGGAATCGAGTGAGATGAGTTCGACCAAGTGAGCCTCACGTTTATGATCTTCCTTCGGCGGCGCATTTTGTGCAAATGCATTCGAGATGAGGATAAAACAAATCAGCCAGGGCGTAAATTGAAGATACGTTTTTCTCATCTCAAGCAAAACTAATATTCAATCGGGTTGAAAAATTTTTTTTGACAAGTTATGTTAAGTAAATGGAGCAAGAGCCCCAAAAAAAGAAATGTCCGGCCAAGCGATGGTTAAAGCGATTCGGCGCCGCCGGTTTCGTCTTCTTTCTAGTAAAAGGCCTTTTATGGCTTATCGTTCCGGCCGCCATCGCATACTTCTCGCTGAACTAAAATGTTCGAAGTATCGTTTTCAGCGGACCGTTCTTTAGCAAATAGCAATGTTTTCAGATCAGGTTCCGCAATCGTGATGCTCTTGGCCTCAAGAGGCAGGACGGCTGAGTCTCTTTTCTCTACTCCTCCGATTCCTTCTTATTCATCTTATTCGGTGGTTAAAATTAGATTCGACCACGGAACAAGATTAACAAGAACGATCAAGACCGCAAATTCCATCCGAGATTACGTGCGTCAACAGAACGTTAAGGCTTTTCGTCCGGAACTGGCTGCGAATCTTCTTCTACGACTGTAACCTCGGTACCGTATTTTTGGTAATTCTTAAAACGAATGACGTTTCGGCTTTCAAATCGTTTATTGGAGTTTTCGACAATACCGCGAAAATCCGAAAGGATAGGCAACAGATACTTTTCGCCGGAGATCGCGACCTGATCATAGTCGATGAACTTAGTCACGGCTTTAACCGGAAAGGTAGGCGAAATATCCGTCAGCTGATACTCTATGCGTAGTACGCGAAAGTCCTCACGGTCAATCCAGATCCTTCCCTTTTCGCCAGCGGGCGACGATTGGTAGTTTACGCCTTTAAGGCCGACACCCCCGTCTTTATTGTTCGCGAGAGCTATCTCATACTGAAACACTACGCTTTTTTTACTACGTAAGACATCCGTTGTCACTACATCAAACTGTGTTTTGCTTTCGGGCTTGAATATTTTCTTTAGATCCTCGACAAATTCACCGCCCGATGTCGCCCCGTCTAAACCATTATAATTATTACGTGTTTCCGAATTTACAGGTGATCCGTTCTTCGACAGTACTTTGTATTGCTCGCCTTTTTCCGTGCTGTAGCTGACCGCAATTATCAAATTGTCGTAAGGCCGCCAATTTCCCGTGCCAGCATACGCTTCGGAACGGGTTATCAACTGCTTAACCACAAAATCCGGCATATCCGCCAGCAAAGCGAGGGTATTTTCGCGAGTTTTTTCCAGAATTGCGTCGGCGTCCTTTACTGACGGAAGTTTGGCGGCATCAGGATTCAACCGCCGCCGCTCAGCTTCTTCTAGAGCGCGTTTCATCTCCTCATTATTGCTGCTTTTGGAGCGTGTTAAACCACGCACTCCGTCGGTTAGCGGAAAATTGATTCCCCGCCGACGCAAGGCATCGACGATATCCGCCGAGCCGCCGGGATTTTTCTGGAGAGCGTATAGCATTTTGACATATTCAGCCTGCGTCAGGGGCTTTTCCTGGGCGTAGCTGAATTGAAAAAAGGCCAGAGTCAGTATCAATAAAAGAGCGTTCTTCATTCTAGTAAAAGATGCTATTTACACGGCATTCGTTGGCTTTTGACGGAGCCGGATTGCCGGAAAAGAAAAAACGGAGTTGGCTGTTAACCACTCCGTTTATATTAAGACGAACAAAGATCGAAAACTAGTTAACCCACTCTTCGTCGTAGTTAAGATGCCAATGGTGAACCACCCACTTTTCAGCGGCGGTCATCGCGACCAACTTCCATTTCTTCAGATTTTCCAAAATGCTGAGGGCCGCAAGCGGCTTGCTCGGGTCCCGTTCAACTCTGATAACCTGAGTCGCCACTTCAATAATTGACTTTTCTTCGTCCAAAATTCTTAAAGTGACGGCAGAGCCAACCGGCGGCAAAACCTCGAGGTTTACCAGCGTTCCGGTCTCACCAACATTTTCGGTCGTTCCGTCGACAAATATAGTTTCGCCTGATTCCGAATCGACCCAACTTGCTCGAACGGGCAGGCTGGCGATGATCCTGTGATGCAGTGGCGTCTTGTATGATGATGTAGCGTAATCTACTTGAGACATGTATATTCCCCCCTTTTTCGTATTGTTATTCGCGCAAACATGAGCATTAGATGCAGTACCTGTGAATTACGCCCGACAAAAGTAATCCTTTTTTACAAAAAAGTCAAGTTTCCAAAAATACCGGCCGTGTGTAAGTCCGAATTCTGTTGCGCGACCCGGTTTTAACGTTGTCCAGAATCTTCGCATAGCTACCTTCTATCTGCCCGTCACGGCATGTAATGCCTAATTCTGATGCTCCACTTCGCTAAAATATCAGATAACCGCAAAGGACGTTAATAAGGACGCGAAGAGCGCGAAGCAATCGGATTGATAGGCCTTTTAATCGAAAAGGCAGCTTTCGCAACACGGAATTAACATCGCATTGGTATTCTCGAAAATTTAAGCCGAATATTTGGAACGACCGTCACCGGTTACCTTGTTCGGTATCTAATTTGCTTTGAAATAGGCGTCCTTACAGATTAGTTTTGGATTTAAGTTTCGACGCATTTATGGGTTGAACCCGTAAAGCCTGTAAGACTGTGTGAGTAGAACATTTATCAATGTTACAACGTTTTCTTGCGCATTGGATTAATACAACAACAACAGAAGATTGAAATCCGAAAACCAAGATAAATATCCAAAATTCAATATTTCGTACACTTTTTAATATTATCAAAGCAATTTTGCATTCGACATACTATAAATTGAGGTCAAAAAACCAGATGACTAAGAACTTTTCCATAAAATTTATTGCGCTTATCGCAATCGGTTTAGCCTTGGGATTTGGGCAGGTATTTGCCCAATCGACAGTAACCGGCGGTATCAGCGGCCGCGTTACCGATCCGCAGGGCGCCATTGTGCCTAACGCGTCGGTAACCATAACCAATAACGGCACAAACAGCGTTGTAACCGTTAACGCTAATGACGACGGAGGCTATCGTGCTTCGAACCTTCAGCCTGGAACCTATCGGGTAGAAACAACCGTAAGCGGTTTTGCACCTGCAAAGGCCGACAACATAATCGTCGAGGTTGGACAGACAACGACTGTCGATATACCGCTGACAATTGGAACCGCGACTGCCGAAGTCGAAGTTACCGGTGAGGCTCCGGTTATCAACACCAGCGACAATTCAAACACGACAAGCATTAACCAAACATCGATCAACGAGCTTCCGATCAACGGACGCCGTGCGTCGAACTTTGCCTTGCTCGCCCCGTCAACAGTTCCAGACGGAACATTCGGTTTGATCAGCTTCCGCGGCATCTCCGGTTTGCTGAACAACAGCACTGTCGACGGCGGAGACAACAACCAAGCCTTCTTCTCGGAAGAACGCGGCCGAACCCGAATCAACTACGTAATCAGCCAGTCAGCTGTCCGTGAGTTTCAGATTAACGGTTCTAACTATTCAGCCGAATTCGGCCGTGCGGCCGGCGGTGTTATCAACACTGTTACCAAGAGCGGAGATAACGGATTTCACGGCGACCTGTTTTATTACAATCGCAACAATCGGAATGGTGCCCGTAATCCGAGAGCATTTCAATCGGTTCTAGTAAACGGAGTTTCGCAAGTAGTTGCGGCAAAGCCAATTGATCTCCGAGAACAGTTTGGCGGAACCATCGGCGGTCCGATCATTAAGGACAGACTATTTTTCTTCTTTAGTTACGATCAGCAAAAACGTAATTTTCCGGGGTTGTCGGCTTTTACTAATCCAGGCTATCTAAACACTGTGAACCGTACTCTGCTGACGACACGCGGTTTAACCGCCGTGCAGATAGACAACTCGGTGAGCTTTATCAACTCGTTGACTGGTGAAACACCGCGAAAAGGCGACCAAACGATTTACCTGCCGAAAATTGATTGGACGATCAACGAAAGCAACTCATTCAGCATCAGCTACAACCGCATGCGTTGGGAATCTCCGAACGGAATCCAGACCCAAGCGGTTAATCAGCGTGGACGCTCGAGTTTCGGGGATGACTTTGTAGAGGTTGATTCGGTGAATGCTCGCTTGCAGACAAGCTTTTCGGCCAACTTTTTGAACGAGGCTCGTTTCCAATACGGACGAGATTTCGAAAGCCAGGTCAGCACGGCACCGCTTCCGGGTGAGCCCACGTCGGCTATTACCGGCCAAGGAACACGTTCGCCAAGCGTCTTTTTGACCAACGGCCTTGAATTCGGAACTCCTACGTTCCTGGAACGCCCCTCATTTCCGGATGAAAAACGCTATCAATTTGCCGATACGATAACTTACACCGCTGGACGACACACATTCAAATTCGGAGCAGATATAAACCGTGTAACGGACGACATCCAGAATCTTCGTTTTGAAGCGGGTTCATATTCGTACAACAATATTAACGATATCATCGAAGAATACAACAATTTTAGAACGCCGCTAGCGTCATCAACGATATGCGAGACCCCTACGCGTAC
>JANNGV010000133.1:0-1816 GCA_031404055.1 Chloracidobacterium sp. | reverse complement strand
GTTTCGGAGGCGCGCAAGATCGCACCGGCTTCAAGTTTTAGCAGGTCTACGACGGTTTCAAAATGCGACTTGACCATCTTTCGCTGAGTGGATTTCATCATTTTACGTATCGTAAACTAGAGACGAATTTTCTACTTGGCTGCCTTCGGAAGCGGCACGAAAACATCGGCGACGATCTTCCATTTTCCGCCGATCAGCTTCCAGACCTGTACGAAATTGCCCCGCTCCGTCTCGTTTCCCGACTTGCCCAGCAATAGATACGTGCTGTTAACATAGGCAAGATCTCCGGCCTCGATGAATGATTTTCGCCGGGCAAAAACAATCCTGGACTTCTCATTCTTCAAATATCCGACTGCCGCTTTCCGTCCGATGAATGGTTGTTTGCCGTCGCGCATCAGAAACGCATCATCCGCCAAATAAGAGTTGTAGGCGGAGACTCCTTCACTCGCGACCGCGGAGAAAAACCCTGCGGAATGATCGCCGGCGGTTCCCTCGACCTTCGCGGCCCCGGAGCCTTTCGGTGACTTCCAAGCCGTAGGAATCACGGTCGGTTTCTCGTGGTTTATTCCGGTATCGAGTGCCGCCCGGTATTCACCGTTCCCCTGTCGAGTCCAGATCGAGATGTAATGACCGTAGAAAACGTCAACGTCGTCCTTCCCTTTTGGGCGAAACATCGAATTGCCGATACTGTATGCCAATGCACCATTTGACGAAACGTCGATCCAAATCGGATTCCACGTCAGCGCCGCCGGTGATGCCGCCCGTGCCTGCCACGTTTCGCGCCCGTTTACGGCATCCGGCATGAACATTATCCCGGCGGGAGAAAGGAATTCGATGAATCCGTCCCTCATGCCTTTTTCGGCGACCATTTTTTCAAACGCCTTCTCGGTTTCGTAGATCTTCTGTGCGGAGTTTTGACCCGCGATCGAAGATACCAAACAAACGGCGAGCGCCATGCAATAAAGTAATTTCATTGCCAACGATATTAACATAACGAAAAAGCAGGCGAACAGTGCAGCGGCAAAGTAAACTTTTGAACGGTTTGGCAAATAAGCTTCGAGATCGCGTCTATGCAAAGGAGGAAAATTCACAATGGCAACTGCTTTCACAATGCATCTTAAAGACATCGTTTCTAAGGATCGACCATTCTTCGCCAATAACGGAGTAGGTCAGTGTGCCGGCAAAGTCGTCAACTTGCTTAAAACTTACCTTGAATCCGTAATAAAAATAAACAAGGCTTTCAGTTCGGTCGATGCCAGGTGGTCACCGGACAGTTACACCCCGGCTTTGCTCGATACGGACGTGATTATTTACGTAGTTCCAGATGCACACAAAAGCATAATTGCCGCAAACGGCGGCAGCGCGGCACGTGCGATAGCTGACACGAATATCCTCGGTCTCACTGATTTGAATTCCAAAATCTGCGAGGTCTACTTCGATAGAATGTTCCAGGGAAGCGCAAAAGAACTCGCGGGTGCGGCGTATCACGAAGCTGCTCACATAAAGTCGAACATGGATGACAGGCTTCACAACGGCCAGGATGGTTTTTTGAAGGGCGCTCCCGATTACAACGGCTCGCCGTCCGCAAAGAATACAACATTCATGGCGACACATCTGGGAACGAAAGTAAGCATGCGCGCAGGGCTTTAAGGCCCACACGCATAGCACAAAAAAGGCGGCCCCCGCAGCCGCCTTTCCCATTATTCGACCTTCACAAAATCAGTCCCCGTCCGACCGAACGTTTCCGGGTGATACATCTCCTCGGCCTTTGCGGGCGGGACGACGAACTGGCCGGGCGTTGTTGCCCGTGCAACAT
>JANNGV010000132.1:0-2365 GCA_031404055.1 Chloracidobacterium sp. | reverse complement strand
CGTAATACCACCATGGTCGTCGTCGGCAAATCCTGACCTTGCCGCTTACGCAGCGAATGAAAAAGAACCATTTCTCCCAGACGCGACGGGAAATATTAATCGAACCGGCATCCAGCAATTTTACAAAGTCGCTGGTCCGATATCGAAGCACATCTTCGGCCGCCATGGCATTTTCCTGATCCGATCGAGGACCTACAAAAATGCGGTGGGCAGATTTTAGAATATTCGGAGGGAGGTCGAATGTCCCCTGGCTGTCGACTTGCGAAACATGAATCACCTTAAGGTCACGGTCGGTAGCCGTGATTGTTATGTCAGGACGCTCTTCCTCCGTTTTTAGGCCGGCTAAAGCGAGTTTGTAACGGCTTTCCTTTTTGTCGCCGTCGGATGTTTTTTTTCTTTCCGCCATGTTATTACTCCTTGCCCCATGGGGCCGATCTTGGTTTAGTGAAATGTAAATGGGTAAGAAACGCCTCTGTTTAAACAAAGACGTAGAAAAACAAAAATGTTGATCTACGATTGAGACGAGGGAGCTTTGGAGTTTTGCGAAGAAAATATATTTCTGCGGAGAAATATGGTTTTGAAGAGGTTGGAAAAGTTCGCGAACCCGACTTTCACTCGGTAGCGAGCCTTATCGTACACCAAGGGAAGTGATGCCAATACAAAAATAGAGGCAGTTGGCTGGAGTTATTTGTTGTTGTTCCGAGTTTGCATTTCGGCGGGTGCTTTCCGCAAAGAAAAACACCGCCGCATGGCATGAATCTTCAATGTTCACCGGATTTCAAAGATTCTGATTTCGGTTGCCAGTTCCACTTCCAGTTTTTCCTTGTCGGCGATGATTGTTTTCCGGTCTTTCTCCATTTCTTCAAGCCGTGTTTCCTGCTCGCCTGCTTTTGCGATGTATCGTGCGATCAGAGCCTTTGCTTCGGCGGTTTTGGCGAGCGATTCGATGTTTTCCCGGAGGCGTTTCTGATCGGCTTCGATCCTTTCGACTTCGTCATCAAAGCTCTTCAACCTCGCACTGATCTGATTTATCTGCGATCGCAGATCAATGAGTTTCTGCAGCTTGGCCTGCGTAGCGGCGTTAATATATCCTCGCATGATAAATATATTCAGTTGTTCGCGGGTGATGCCTAACAGACCGTAGGAGTCCATCAGACCTTGTCTCTCCACCACGGGCAAATCGACTTTTTCAAAAGGTTTGAGAGTGACGCGGAAACGATAGTATTTGTCGGTGACGACATCTGGCTTTTGCGTTTCGTCCGCGAGACCCCAACCTTTGCGAACAGCATGTTCAACGTAGATCACCTTTTCGCGGTCCGTTTGATTCGTTAAATGATAGGTCTTTTTCTCGTTTCGAAAATAATGTACCTGAAACACTCCGTCAACGACCTTGACCAATTGAGCTGGCCTGGTGTCGCCTTCATCCTCCGTATATACGCGTGTTCCAAGGTCTAAAGCAAACGAGATCAGACGGCGTTCCTTTGGTTTCAGACGCTCCATTAAAGCCTCACCCGCGTAGGCGTCGCGATCCAGTACGGTTAAACTGCCACCCTCGAATGTCAGCGGCGTAGTGTTGGAAAGCATCATTCCACCCATCGGGCGATCCTTTCGCACAGCTTCGTTGTATATTGAGACACGCTCGCCTTCCATTTTTGTTTGAACGATCGGTATCAGAGCCGAGCGGTTGCGCGGAACGGTGACGGCATTTTCGATCCGATACTCGAAAAGGTCGCCCAGTTCGCTTCCTATCGCCGCAGTCGTAACACCGGATTGCTCGTTGATGAGAGCATCGCTGATGCTAGTCTCGACATTCATAAAGTTGTTTCCCGCCCTTGCACCGGAAACATTGCCTGTTTCACTTATGCCGCCGCCACTGCCGTCGCCGCTTCCCGAGCCGCTCCCCGAACCGCTGCCATAACCGTTACCACTCCCGCCTTCCGCATCGTATATTTGCGGGTCCAAATTAAGATCGTCAGGGATCGGAATGATCGGCCGATAGCGATACAGGGGCTTCTGCAGGTTTTGGATAAATGAAACCGGCGAGCCGGATACGAGCGAAAGCTGTACGTTACTCCAATCCTCGTCGCTTACGTTATCGACAATTGCCCATCCTTGAAAGAACGGCTTTCCTTCATTATCCAGAACGACGCGGTAAGTAGTTTTCCAAATCGGAGCCGAGATAGTGTAGCTGACGACCATTTCACGCTGACCAGTTCCTTCGCTTGTGACGGTAATCGTTTTTGCATCCTTTCGCCGGGTCGAAGCGGTTGCATTGGCAAATTCATTCAAGTCGCGTTTCGTTCCTTCATCAAGAAGTTTTACGCTTCGAACCTCGGAAAGATCAAAGCTTGAAATCTCTCCCGTT
>JANNGV010000131.1:0-2982 GCA_031404055.1 Chloracidobacterium sp. | reverse complement strand
CGAACGTGCACGCCACTGCGTCGTCGCAGCTTAGAGGCGTGCCGGGCTGGCAATCGGTTATCGGCGAGCAGGTCTCGGCCCCGGTGCAGAACTGGCCGTCACTACAGAGCACGTTACTCGGCGCATTCTCGCATGAGTCGGTCGCCTCGAAGATTGCCGCGCGCAGCGGGAGATTGGCCGCATACTTCGCTTTGTCTGCCATCCAGTCTTTTCGCTCCGCTTCAGGCCCGCGTTTTTTGGCGCTCGGATAGCTGAGGAGCTTGATCGCCGAGAACTTCGGCAGCGCATTGACGCGCACCGGCGTCTCCCCCTTGGCATAAAGCGCTGGCACCAGCTCGATCTCCTCGACGACGCGCTTGACCGTCTTCTTGTCGGCGTCATCTTTCTGCGCGACCGCGGCCGGCGCCCCAACAAGGCACATCCACAGCGATACGCCGGAAGAAAAGAGAACGCGGTTCATGATCGTTTCTCCAGGAGGATGATAGGCCCGGTCCATTATCCTCGAACCGCCTTGGGCCTGTCAACGGTCTGTATCTCATATCCGTCCCTTCCTGTCCCACTTTAAGTGTAAACTTATTTCAGGACAAGACACGTTGTGGAACGGAACATGACGGAATCCATAAAAAGTATGAATAATATCGCCGCAAAGCTTAGATCTGCTGCACTTGTATTGATTTTGCCCCTGTTCTATGCTGCTTCGGCTCATTCGCAAACCGAACCGCCAGCCGTCGTATTTTGGAACGAACTGCAAAAACTTTGCGGCAAAGCCTTTGCCGGAACCGTTGCAGCTGCCCCGGCCGACGACACTACATTTAAAGACAAAACGCTTGTTATGCACGTCCGCCAATGCCAAAAGGACCGCATTCGTATCCCGTTCGTTGTCGGCACGGACCGTTCGCGAACGTGGGTCTTTACCCGGAAAGGCGATCGAATAGAATTAAGGCACGACCATCGGCACGAGGACGGCAAACCCGATAAAGTCACGATGTACGGCGGCTGGACGACCAGCGTCGGAATGCCGACCCGGCAGATGTTTCCGGCCGATCAGCAAACGGTCGATGTAATATCGGCCGCCGCAACGAATGTCTGGTGGATCGATATCGTTCCCGGCGACCACTTCTCATACAATCTGCGTCGAATGGGTTCGGAGCGGTACTTCAGTATAAAATTCGACTTAAAAACTTCGGTCAAAGAGCCGGAAGCTCCGTGGGGCTCTAAGCCCTAGGGAAATCAGCGGTGGCTCACCGCCAACAATTTAAAATGAAAAACGCGAAATGGAAAGTCACTTCGCGTTTTTATAACTGTGATAGTTGAGACTATTTCTTAGGAGCGGTTTTTGAGAAATAGCCCTGCCGGTGTGTAACCTTCGTCTTCTGTTTCTGAAGCTCCGGGTTTGCCAATTGTATTTCTATCTTGCGATATGTACCATCAAGGCTCTGATTCGCGGGCTCGTACGCCAGTAGATACTGCGACCGCATTTCTTCCTGGATCTGTTTAAATGCCTGCCTGAGCTCGGATTCGTCACGCGGAAAGTATGCACGACCGCCTGTTTTTTCGGAGATCTTCGACAAAACGCCTTTGCTCACACCACCGTAAAAGTCATCACCAACGCCGATCGAATAAATGACCGCTTCCGCTTTTATCGCCGCATCGACCGCGTCGTCAAGCTTCTTGCGTCCGTAAGTATTTACGCCATCCGACAGCAAAATAATTGCACGTCTGGTTCTTTCGGGTGCGGGACCCAAAACTTCGGCGGAGGTTATCCAAATAGCATCCCAGATGGCTGTCGAACCGACAGTTGCCTGATTATCGCCCGAGATCGGCGGAGTTCCCGCAATAACACCGCCGCCGATATAACCTGACGGAGCGACAAACCGGACTTTGTCGATGGCACGCCTGAGCCTGGTCACATTGTTCGTCATTCCCTGTTCGAGTGTTGCCTCGCCGGTAAACGAAACTATCGAAACTTCGTCCTTGGCCGGCCGGATCACCGATTCGATAAACGAAATGGCGGCCGCTTTTTCCTCCGGCAGGGTTCGTTCCTGCGAAGCGCTTGTGTCGATAAGGATCGCGAGGCTAAGCGGAAGGTCAACCTGTCTGGAGAATGCCGTGATCTCCTGCGGTTGGCCATTTTCGAGAATGCGGATGTCTTCCTGTTTTAGGTTCAGCAACAGTCTGCGATCTTTATCCTGGGCAGTAAAAAGCACGTTAACCGCTTCGGTATTGACCTTTATCACACCTTCCTCTTCTTCGATCGGCGGAGTCGGGGTAGGAGTTGCTGTTTGAGCCGGGGTTGGCACCTGTTGAGCGTGCGTATGCTCCACGCCGGCAAGCGAAATGCCGAGCAAAATGAAAAGCGTCGAGAAAATTACTGAGTATCTAGTGGTAAACATTTTTTACATCCCTGCTCGTTAAGATTCAGCCAAACTACGCGGCCTGAATTCGGGACGAGCCTCAAAACTATTTCAGGCTGTCACGTATTGCTCGGTAGCTGGATTTGGTGCGGATCTTGAACTTATCGGTCTTTTCCCTGTCGGTGAATCGCACTTCGATCTTGCGTTCTCGCCCGTCATAGTTTTGATTAGCGGGCCGGTAAGTAATAATGTATTGCGACCTCAATTCCTGCGATATTTTCGTGAAAGCTCTTTCAAGCTCGATCATATCGCCGGTGAAGAAAGCTTCGCCGCCGGTCCGCTCGCAAAGCTGGGTCAGAAACTTATCGCCTTTATCTTTAACCGTCCCGGCTTCAACCCCAGGGACACTTCCTAAAAACCCTGCTTTTGTCGAAATTCCGAAGATCGTAGTTTCCGTCCGCTGTGCAATATCTATCGCGTCGTTCAAGTCGGCTCGGCTAAAAGTGTCATCGCCATCGGTAATAATAACGATAACGCGGCGGCCCGGAACGTTTCGCAGCTTCTCATCCGAAAACTGCCAAACCGCGTCGTAAAGTGCTGTTTGTGAGCCGGGCTTTTTTACTTTGTC
>JANNGV010000130.1:0-2622 GCA_031404055.1 Chloracidobacterium sp. | reverse complement strand
CTTTATGCAGCAACGGTCAGCCAAAATCTTAACATTCTGTTCGCGTGAAATGATAATTTTTTTTGTGGTTTCTATTCGATTCCAGCTTCACGTCGGTTTGTTCAATTCGGCGGTTATTATTGTTCCAACAAAGATAAAATAAGAAAGGAGGTTAGCCTGACCACGAAACAAGATGAATAGGAGGAAAGAAAACAGAAATTTGAAATCCAAGAACAAAAAAGCGGCACGCGGCCGCTATCTAAACTTTGTTTTTTTAAGTTTCTACATACGAGTGATCATATCGCTGATGTTGCCGACGCCGCTTCGCTGTTCCATTTCTTCTCTGGCAATATTAGACGTGTTTTGGATGCCGGCGAGGCGGAGGCGGAATTCGTCGGGATTCGTCGAGCCGCGCAACGCTTCTTCTAGCGAAACCAGGCCGGACTGATATAGATAGAAAAGCGATTGGTCGAATGTCTGCATGCCGTATTGCGATGTTCCGGCGGCGATAGCGTCGCGGATGGCGGCGGTTTTCTCTTCGTGAAGGATATAGTCGCGAATAAGCGGCGTCGATATCAACACCTCAACGGCCGGAACGCGGCTGTTGCCTTTGGCCGATTTCATAAGTCGCTGCGATACAACGGCTTTGAGCAATCCCGCGAGTTGAATGCGGATTGCTTTTTGCTGAAACGGCGGGAATGCCGAGATGATTCGCGTCAGGGTCTCCTGCGCATCGAGAGTATGGAGAGTAGACAAAACCAGGTGGCCAGTTTCGGCGGCGATTAGTGCAGTCTCGATCGTTTCGAGGTCACGCATTTCGCCGACGAGAATCACGTCCGGATCCTGACGCAGCGATCCACGCAAAGCTTCGGCAAAGGAACGCGTGTCTACATCAACCTCACGCTGCGTTATAAACGATTCTTTGTCTTTATGGAGAAATTCGATTGGGTCTTCAATTGTGACGATGTGGCAATTGCGGGCTTTGTTGATCGAATCAACGATCGCCGCAAGCGTGGTCGATTTACCCGAACCAGTCGTTCCCGTGACGAGTACGAGGCCGCGGTTCTCTTCTGAAATTGTTTGCAGGATCGGCGGCAGACCGAGCTCGGTAAAGGTGCGGATCGTGTCCGAAATTACGCGGGCGACGATGCCGATCGAGTTTCGCTGCTGGAAAATATTAACGCGAAAGCGACCGAGCCCCGAAACGCCGTAGCCAATATCGACCTCGTAAACCTCTTTGAAATGCTGTTTTTGACGATTGGACATCATCGAAAACGCCATTTCAAGTGTCTCGTCCTGATTCATTTTCGCCACACCCGACAGCGGCCGCAGCTCGCCGTTGACCCGGATGACCGGCGTGGATCCCGCCCGTAAATGCAGGTCTGACGAGCCAAAGCTCATAGCCATGCGCAATAAATCATCAATTCTGCTCAGCATAATATGGGTAAATCAGAACCGAAAACGGCAGCGACCGGGTTCCTGTCAGAACCACCTGCGTACGCGGGTGGGGTTTCTTTTGGAGCTTAACGGTTTAGAGGTAGAAAGAATGGTGATCGAATAAACGTAGATAAACCGTCAAAATAAGTTTAACGGTTAGCGGGCGGCAGCGTCAATCTATTTTTTTTAAATCGTTCCATTAGCTTAAACCGACGTGAAGCTGGAATCGAATAGAAACCACAAAAAAAATTATCATTTCACGCGAACAGAATGTTAAGATTTTGGCTGACCGTTGCTGCATAAAGGAAATTCTTTACACCGAGTCCGTCGTATAAACAAATGAAATCAAATTACATCACCGAATCACCGGTTCGCGTACTTTTAACCGTATTCTTAGGCCTTTTTTCCGTAGTCTTGCTAGTGTTTATGTCAGCGTCCAGCTCGAACGGCGCGACTCAAGCTGATACCCAAACTAGCGAACCGTCGGGCGGTGGGGAGTTTAAGTTTCTACCCATGGACGAAATTACCGAAGATCAGCGACGAGAAATTAAGGAGCAGATACGCGTCAATGTCGAGCGGCTGGAGCGTGAAGGTCGACTATCGGCTTTCAGCCCGGAAGCTGTTCCGCTATCTTGGCCGGTGGCGAAAGCTCCGGGCGTAATAGATTTTAATATTGACGGAATCTCAAATTTCGTTGACCAAAATTTAGCATTTCCTAATCAATTGCTCGATTGGAATTGCGGCGCACGGACGTACGACCAGGCAAGCGGCTACAATCACGCCGGCATCGATATTTTTACGTGGCCGTTTTCATGGAAGAAAATGGATAACAACGAAGTAAGGATAATTGCCGCGGCGCCGGGTACGATCGTTTTCAAGAGCGACGGAAATTTTGATCGCAACTGCGGCTTTGGAAGCGGCAATTGGAACGCGGTCTATATTCGGCATTCGGACAATTCCACCGCCTGGTACGGCCACATGAAAAGCGGCTCGGTGACGGCAAAAGTTGTAGGCGACAGCGTCCAGGCCGGCGAATTTTTAGGCGTCGTCGGCAGTTCTGGCAATTCTACCGGGCCGCACCTGCATTTTGAACTATATAATGCTTCCAATCAGCTTCAGGATCCTTATCAGGGTGCCTGTAATTCTTTGAATAATTTCAGTTGGTGGGCACTCCAGCCGGAGTATCGCGTCCCTCAAGTCAACCGG
>JANNGV010000129.1:0-8302 GCA_031404055.1 Chloracidobacterium sp. | reverse complement strand
CGATTGTTGTAGGACTTTGGCCCCAAAGAGCTTTACTTGAAATCTTGAAATGAGAAATTTCAACCGGCATACTTGCCTGCTCGCCTATATTTATCGCTTCCTCGATCGCCTTAACTACCTCCGTGCCTTCGTCGCGGATATGGCTGGAATAAGTTCCTCCATATTTTGACGCCGCTTTTGCCAATTCGACCACTTCTTCGGTTTTCGCGAATGTTCCCGGAATATATATCAGGCCGGTTGAAAGCCCGACAGCACCGTCTTTCATTCCCCGCTCAACCAGAGCGTTCATTTGTGATTGTTCTTCCGGCGTCGGGGCACGATTATCTAATCCCATTATTTTTGAACGTACCGAGCCGTGGGCAATCAATGTTCCCAGATTTGCCGACAGAGGCTTGGTTTTGAAACGGCCCAGAAATTCGCCGACTTCGGTTGTCGATCCGCCGCAATTGCCGGTGATGAGAGAGGTGACGCCCATTCGAATGAAATTCTCGGCAGAGGGATTATCGAAAATATCTTCAGTGTGAGCGTGCACGTCGATAAATCCCGGTGCAACGATCTGCCCTTTCGCATCGATACTATGCTTTGATTCGCCGGCGACGACGCGCCCAATTTTGGCTATACGGCCGTCTTTTATCGCAACGGATCCCCAAAACCAGGGGTTGCCGGTGCCGTCAACGATGCGTGCATTAAAGATAACGAGATCAAACCTGCCACCGGATTGCGCGATCAAGGCATTCACCGGTGATAACACGAGGGAAATAACAACGAAAAAAAATAGAGTTTTAACATAGAAAAAAATCGGTGTGCTTATCACGGCACGGCTTTTGCCTCGCCTTCAGCAGTGTAAGGGTTGTGCAACTCTACGGGCTTTGCCTTTTTACGTAGACGCATATTCAGCACCTCTACCAGGACGGAAAATGCCATCGCAAAATAGATATAGCCCTTCGGTATTTTAGTGTGGAATCCTTCAGCGACGAGCATGACGCCGATTAGCAGCAGAAACGATAGGGCGAGCATCTTGATCGTCGGATGACGCTGTACGAATTCGCCGATCGGGCCGGCGAATAACATCATTGCGATGATCGAAACCACGACGGCAGAGATCATTATCCAGATTCCCGCACCGCCGTATGAATCGCCGATCATGCCGACGGCCGTTATAACCGAATCGAGTGAGAAGACAATATCGAGCAGCACGATCTGAATGACAACGCCAGCAAACGATGCGTAATTTTTCTTCGACTCGTGACCTTCTTCACCCTCGAGTGAGCCATGTATCTCGTGCGTCGATTTAGCTATCAGAAACAGCCCGCCGATGAGCAAGACAAGATCCTTGCCGGATATATCACGCCCGAATATCGAAAAAAGCGGAGCCGTCAGACCTATCACCCACGAAAGCGAGAGCAAAAGAATAATCCGCATGATTAGGGCTAGTGCGAGACCAATGTATCGAGCCCGCTGCTGCTGCTCCGGCGGCAGCTTACCCGCCAGAATTGAGATAAAAATAACGTTGTCGATCCCGAGTACGAGCTCGAGCAGCGTAAGCGTCCCGAATGCGATCCAAAGGTTTGGGTCAGCCAGCCATTCCATAAGCAAGGTCTCCAGAAAATTCTATAAGTGCAATAGTTGCTGAATTTTATCACGACAGTCGCGAAACTGCGAAGTTAAGAGTTTTTTTGTTGTCGTTCGGTTAACTCCCACGCTGCCATTTTCGTCATGATTCAGACGGATTTGGGCCAGAACGAAAAAAGTAGAAAATTTCAATAAAAATATAAAGACTTTCGCAAACAGTTTGATAACATGGCATCTATGCAAGGCCAGCGAAAATAGTACGACAATCTCAGTCTGTGGTTGATGGTTTGAACCCTGCCGTCGTCGATAGGTGACAAGATTTCGTTTGGTCCGGCTGTTTAAATTAAACAGACAGGGTCAAAGTTCTTGCGGTCGATTCCGCTAACGGAGGTCGTAGTGAATAAATGGAACATTCTGCCTGTCATACTTATGACCTGCTATTGTGCGATCGGAGCGTTTGGTCTGACATCGGGCGCGATACAAATGGGCGAACCCAATAAGGCTTTTGGATCGAGTCTGAAGAAGCCCGCGAAAAGAGTTACGCGGATTCTACCGAAGACTCACCCGACCGCTATCATCAGTGAACAAGAAGATGTCATTCGGGTTGAAACAGATTTGGTGGTGAGCGATGTCGTCGTAGTGGACAAGGGCGGCAAGGCAGTCAAGGGCCTGAACCGCTCGGATTTCCTGGTCGAAGAAGACGGTCAGCGGCAGGAGATCGAGGTTTTCTCATCCGGATATGAAGAGTCCTCAATTCCACGTTCCATCGTCCTGATAATCGATTATAGCGGGAGTCAGCTGCCTTACATCCAAACCAGCATAGATGCGGCCAAAACATTGGTCGAGATGTTGAATCCAAGCGATAGAATCGCGATTGTAACCGACGACGTTGAATTACTGGTGAATTTTACCTCCGACAAGACGTTGCTCAAGGAGAAACTGGAACTTCTCAAAGTCAACGCGTTGCAAGGGAATGTCGGTAAAAGCAAACAATATAGCGCGCTGATGGCGGCCATTAACGAGTTGTTTCGCACGGAACATTTAAGGCCCGTCATCATATTTCAGACAGACGGAGATGAGCTAACCAGGCTAAAGACTGTAAACAAAGCTGGAATTATCCTGGGTGACCCTGATGTAAGATATAGCTACGATGATATTTTGAGTACCGCCGAAAAGTCGGGAACTACGGTTTTCACGATTATCCCCGGGATTCGTTTTGACAGGGTATCGGGAAAGGAACTGATCGCACTTGCAAAAGATGATCTTGAAAAGGCATTGAAGAGCCTTGCAGTCGTCAATAAGGTCGATTACAAGTCTAGCCCGCAGGCTTTTGAGAAAAAATTTATTGAGCGTTGGGTCAAGGCAAGGATGCGGGATGCCGTCGCCGTCGCCGCAATCGCACAACGGACAGGCGGTTGGTCGGAGTATCTTGAACGTCCTGAACAAGCGTCGGCAGTATATTCCCGCATACTTGCGGAAATGAATATGCGGTATGTAATTGGCTATTATCCGACAAATTCAGCGAGGGACGGCAAGCACCGTAAGATCAAAATCACTTTGAGCAACGGCTCGGACCACAAAATTCACGGACGGACCTCGTACACAGCCCCGGACGGTGAAAACTAAAAATCGAAGAGCTAGGCCAATGCGTTATAAACCACGTTTCCACCAACTATTGTGGCGACCGCCCTGCCGTGAAACTGCCGGCCGTCGAACGGTGAATTTTTCGATTTGGATCTGGTGTCGGCATTGCGATACACCCATTCATGATTTGGATCGATGATCGTGACATCGGCGATAGAACCCGGTTTCAAAGTTCCGCGATCCTTCAGCTTGAATATTTTTGCCGGATTGGATGAACAGAGTTCGACCAGCCTGGCGAGATCGATAACACCTTTATTTACCAATTCGTTAAAAGCAAGTCCAATAGCGGTCTCCAGCCCCGTGATGCCGAATGGGGCACGGTCATATTCCAGTGCTTTTTCGTCGGCATGGTGCGGCGCGTGGTCGGTGGCGATGGCGTCTATCGTACCGTCTCGCAGACCTTCCAGAATTGCTTCGAGATGTTCTTCGCTGCGAAGCGGCGGTGACATCTTTGTGTTCGTGTCATAGCCTTCGACCGCTTTATCGATCAGCGTAAAATGATGGGGCGTTACTTCGCATGTGACATTGATCCCCTCGTTTTTTGCGCGGCGGACCGCTTCAATCGCTCCTTTTGTCGAGACGTGCGCGATGTGTATGTGAGCCCCGGTTTCCCTGGCTAAAATTATGTCACGGACAGCGTCAATCTCCTCGGCAAGGGCGGGCATTCCTTTTAGACCGAGGAGAAGCGAGATCTTGCCTTCATGCATAACACCGCCGTGGGAAAGCGATTTATCCTCGCAGTGATCAATTACAGGCAGATCGAAGTCTTTGGCGTACTGCATCGCCCGCCGCATAATGCCGGAGTTCGGCACCGGCCGGCCGTCATCCGATACCGCGACCGCCCCGGCCGCCTTCATCTCGCCCATCTCGGCAAGCTCCGTGCCGTCCGAAGATTTTGTAATTGCGCCGATCGGAAAAACGTTTGCCTGGCCGGCACGTTCAGCCTGTTCGATCATATAGCGCGTGATCGCGGCATTGTCGTTGATTGGATTCGTGTTCGGCATCGGACAAACGCTTGTCCAGCCACCCGCAACGGCCGCCGAGCATCCGCTCGCAATCGTCTCTTTATGTTCCTGTCCCGGCTCGCGTAAATGCACGTGCATATCGATAAAGCCCGGAGCGACAAGAAGCCCGCCGGCGTCAAAGACTTCGGCATCCTCCGGTGCGGCCTCGCCTTGTCTTAGCCAAGCGGAAACGCGCCCGTCTTCGATCAGGACGGACATGCCGGTGTTTTCGGGTGCTGACGGGTCGATTAAGTGGCCGTTTGCTATAAGAAGTTTCATTTGTCGATGCGACTTTATTTTTTAGGATAAGCCGGATCGGCCTTGACCTCTTTTAGCTGTGCGAGATGGCGTTCGCTATGGCCGATCGTAAACAGCAGCCATTGATAACCGTCGATCATGCCCATCAGCGGATTTTCAAAAAAATGATTTCGCATATTCACCTTATTCGCCTTAACAAAATCGATTGTCTGATTTCTCGCTTTGTCGAAATTGGTGAGTAAGTCATTCGTGGTTTTGAAACGAGATGCTGGCTTTAGCATCTCTGGTGCCGTGAATTTTTCTGCGCGGTTTGTGATCGCCAGAATAACGCCCTTGTCATTCGTACGAAAAACGGAACCCTCGACCGCAGGTGATTTCAAGATCTGACCCTGGATGAGTCCTGAAAGTACGCCTTCGGAGAGGATAATATGCTCGGCGACCTCCGCCACCGTCCAGCGATTTGGGGCGGCACGGAAATTTAACTGTGCATCCGTAAGTCCGGTTACCTCTTTAACAAAGTCGGCCTTGGTATCGTTCAGATATTTGAGTGCGAACTCACGGTCTTTTTCACCGAAAACGACCAATTTGGGTGTCGCAGTGGCCTGCGAGTAGACGCTGGCCGACGCTAGAATCAGCAAAGTGAGCAGGGAAACAGAATAACTGTAAACAAGAGACTTAACTAACGTGACAATTCTCATGATAATTTGCTCCTTATCAAACTAAAATTATTTGTGTTGGACGAACTATGGTCAATCGAAATAATAAGTTTCATTTTGAACCCAAAAATCCACTGTCCACATTGCGATTTTTACCTTTCGTCACAAAGGCAAAAATGGCGCTCTGCTTTTCAGCAACTAGATCGCTAACTTGACTGTCAAAATAGGTTACAGGTTAAGCTCAGAGGCCTTTTATTGCAAACCGAATCTAGAAAAATGGAGTTTATAGGATTATATCCGAAAATCACAATATTCATTAGGCTGACGAACCCTTCCCACTTGTGTATCTTTCTAAATTCCTTCGATTCTGTAAGGACTTTTAAGGTTTTTACACTTTTGGCTTTCGGATTGCAATAGGATAAGCAAAAGGCTGAAATGCAGCTTTTAGGGTGATCCTATTTGTTAAGGATCAGATGTTAGAAGGTTTAACATTGGAGCAGAGGTGGCTATACACTTAAAGCCATCAACCGCCGGCGATCTATCTGGAAAATAATCCGCCGGACAACGATGGCTTTAAGCAATCATGAGACTTTACCAGACTCATAGCTAACGCATTTTTACGTGCGATAGTTGTCAAAGTATAGCACTTTTCAATTCCTTTGTAAGTTATAAGGAGTGGAAAATGAAAAGGCTACATCTATTGTTTTTTGCATTATTATTCGTGATCGTGCCGCAGGTGGCGGCACAGGATCCATTTGGTTCGGTCGCGGGAACCGTCAAGGACCAGCAGGGAGCGGTCGTTCAAAACGCTACCGTTGTCGTGCGAAGTGTCGCGACGAATGCGACAAAAACGGTCGTTACAAATGAAGACGGAAATTATCGTTTTCTGCAGCTGCAGCCAGGTATATATGAGATAAAGGTCTCAGCGACCAATTTTAAGCAAGCACTGCTGCAGAGCGTTCAAGTGCAGGTCGGACAGGTGGCATCGGCCGACGTAACGCTCGATATCGGCGTTGCGAGCGAAATTGTCAATGTGCCCGCCACCGCTGAAACACAGATCGAGAGAACAGACAACACGGTTTCGGGCGTGATTAATACACGTCAGATCGAGAATCTTCCGTTGAACGGACGCAATTTTCTCGATCTTGCTCAACTGCAGCCGGGGGCCGAGAAAGTGGACGGCGGTTCTTTCGATCCGACGAAAGCTAACTTTACCGGCGTTTCGATTGGCGGCCAGGCAGGACGATCGACGCAGATTACGGTTGACGGCGGCTCCGTTGTCGACAATGTGGTAGGCACGACGGTCCAGAATTTCTCGCAGGAGATCGTGCAGGAATTCCAGATCGGCTTATCGAATTACAGTCTCTCGACCGGAGCTTCGGCAAGCGGGTCCGTGAACATTGTTTCGCGTTCCGGCTCGAACGCGTTCAAGGGAAACGCATTCAGCTATTTCCGCGACGACAGGTTTGCGGCCTTCCCGGCACTAAGCAGACTGGATGCCGCACACGGCCTTCCCGCCGCCGCTCAGTCGACGACGGTTCCATTTGACCGCCAACAGTTTGGCGGCACAATAGGCGGTCCGATCGTCAAAGACAAGCTGTTTTTTTTCACCAGCTATGAGCGGAACAATCAGGACGGTTCCGCTATCTACAATCCGCTTCGTGCACCGGGATTCGCGAGATTTACTTCAAATCCTTTCGACGAAACCTTGTTTACGGGAAAAGCCGATTGGGTGGTAAATGACCGTGCATCGGCATTTTTCCGCTACTCGTTTAACGACAATGCCGCTATCGGGCCATTTCCTCCGGGTTCGGGCATAAAGCCGCGAACAAGCACCAACCGCATATTCGAATCGAACGATCAGATCGTTACTAACCGCGCTCACAATTTTGTTGGCGGGCTGACATACTCGTTAGGGTCGAATATCAGCAACAACTTTATCGTCAACTATAGTCATTTCAATAATTCGATAGATTCGGTCACGACCGGCCTGCCGGAGATACGAATTAACCCGGAGCAGGACTGGCGCTCCGGCACAAACGCGGTGACACCGCAGGACACCCCGCAGAAGCGTATTCAGCTTCGCGACGACCTGACATGGGTTAAGGGCAGCCACATCCTCAATTTTGGCGGAAACTACGAACGAACGGCGATCGCCGGAACTTTTACTTTCGCAAATCCGGTCCGCATTCGATTGTTTTCAACCGATGTGAATGGCAACCCGTTACCTTTTAATACGGAAGCGGTTTTTTTGAACGCGTCTGTTCGTGATATTTCGATGGGTATCGGCGACCCGACCCTGCCTTTTAACCAGGAAGGCGACACGATCAACAATCGCGTGCAGGTCTATGCCGGTGATGCGTGGAAGATCAATTCCAGGCTGACTGTCAATTTCGGACTCGCGTATCGTTGGGATTCAAACCTTTGGAACCACGATCTTGCCCGTCCGTCTGTAATTGCACCGCTGCTGGACGGAGGCACGGCACCTGCCGGCCGCGATAATAACAACTTCGCGCCGAGAGTTGGCTTTGCCTGGGATCCCGCCGGTGACGGCAGAACGGTCGTTCGCGGCGGATTCGGCCTTTATTACGACAACATCATCGACAATCTGCGTTTGTTCGAACGTGCGGACCTCGGCCCGGTAGGAGCAGAACAGTTCCTGGTAGGGCCACAGATTGTCAGCTCATTGCTGAACCCATTCGGCGGTGACGGCCGCTTCAATGCGGGCCAGGTTACACTCGCGCAGATGTTGGCGCTGTTTCCGTCCGTCCGCAGCGATCTCGAATCGAGATTGACCGCTTGCACTTTGCCGACTGGTTTGGAATGCACGCAGTCCGTCTCGGGGCCGATATTTGCAAGTAACTTCCAGGTGCCGTATTCGCTGCAATACTCGATTGGCATTCAGAAGGAATTGCCTGCAAATATGATCCTGCAAGTGGATTATAACTACCGAAAAGGTCTGAATGAGATCCAGGTTTACGATATCAACCAAGCCGATTCGATCGCCGGGCCGCTTCTGGGAGCTGCTTTTGCGCATCCCGTTCCTTATGCTGACTCATCCGGATTTTCGACCTATTCCGGTATTCTCGCCCGCCTCGACAGGCGTTTTAGCAACGGCCTGCAGTTCACGGCGAGCTATGCCTTATCCAGCTTCAAGGGTTTCAACGC
>JANNGV010000128.1:0-1776 GCA_031404055.1 Chloracidobacterium sp. | reverse complement strand
CGCGGCCGAGTCGACGCAGGCGCCCTTGTGCGTGGCCTAGGTTATCTTTGGAAGGTTATTAAGACAGGACTATGAATTCGCTCTGTTACGGTCGAGCAATACCGAAGGAGGGTAATAAAATGCCCTCGATGTTTTAAAATTCTGTGTGTCAAATTTTCGGCGTGCACCGCATTCGAGGCATGCCATATACGAATTTTTATCACTCGTGAACGGCCGGGTCAGACGCTTGTGCCAACAGCCGAAAAGCGATGAAAACAACCCGATTTTACGGCCAAAGGGGTCTGATTCGCGTTTTACGGCCTTATCCGTTAATAAACCATGTTCTAAGATCAATTGCATACTTGTTCACCTCATTACGTTCCGGTAAAAGTGAGGGGGCACATTACAAGGAACGAGTTTCCGGGAAAGTTTTGCATAACTTTGATGAAGTTTGGCAAAAAAGGTTTGCCTCAAACACATCGAAAATCGATTCCCGCTTTCTCTTATTACGCGTATTCGATAGAATCTTCCAAAAAGATTCAGGAGATTATGATGCGACGACGAATGGAAAAGGCGGTTTTTGTTATATTTGTGCTGATAATAGCGGCAATGCCGGCGATGGGCTGGGACGATGTTGGCCACAAGATCACTGGTTATATTGCTTGGCAGCGGATGTCGCCGCAGGCCCGCGAGAATGTGATAAGAATTTTGCGGGCTGCTCCGGAAGATTCGCAATTAGGGACGTTTTACATGGTGTACGGACCTGAGCCGGAAGATACGCGAAAGCTCGAATATTTTATGTTTGTACCGACTTGGGCGGATGTAATACGCGACCGGGCGTTTGATACGCGTTACAAAAAGTATCACAAAGGGAACTGGCATTACGACGATACTTTCTGGAAACAGGTATCGGGAAAAATAGAGATCCTGTCCGGCTTTGAGGAAGGCGGACAAGCCGTTCCGAAGCTTACCGAATTCGATGGCTTGGTCAGAAAGCCGTCTGCTTCAAATGCGGAAAAAGCCATTGCAATCGCATGGATAATGCACCTTGGCGGAGACATTCACCAGCCGCTGCATACCTCGGCACGCGTCACCGACACCGAGCCGAAAGGCGATCAGGGCGGCAACTTGTTTTTACTCTCACCCGTCGGAACGGCGAGAGAAAATCAAGTAAATCTGCACTGGTTTTGGGATTCGATTGTCGGGCGTAACATTCCGCTCAAAAACCAGATGTGCGAGCGGGAGTATATCGAAGCGATCGCAAAGAAGATGATCAAAAAGCATCCGTTTGCCAGCGTTCAGAACAAATTAAATCTCGGTAAATATGACGAATGGCAGAAAGAAGGATTTGTTTATAACAATACGGTAGTATTTTCGCCGGACTTGAAAAGGAATGAGATGCCGTCGGCACAATATAGAAAGAATGCGTTCAAGCTTGCCGAAGGCCAACTAGCCTTGGCGGGTTATCGGCTTGGCGAGACGCTGAACGCAATATTTGGAGCTCCGCCGGTTGCTAGCGACCTTAAATCGAACTGATGTGTTTAGTGTTGTCGAGTCACTAAATGTTACGAACGGGCACGTACATAACAGACCACGGAATAGAACTAATAAGAACGAACCGATCGGAAAAAGCCAGCATTATTTAATGAATCCTCTCCACATTCTCGATTATTTCAAAAATAGGCAAGATGCGATCATCGAAGCGATCCGTGAGATCGTTGAGATCGAATCGCCTTCGGGCGATGTCGAGCGGAGCAGTGCGGTCGTGCGTTGGGTTGAAAACGAAGCGCGGAAGAT
>JANNGV010000127.1:0-11730 GCA_031404055.1 Chloracidobacterium sp. | reverse complement strand
ACCTGCAAAAGAATTTTCCCGGCGATGTTGAAGATGCTCCAAAACGCCTGATCGCCGCGACCATCAACGACATCCGTATTGTAAACACATACGTTCCGCACGGTACCGAGTTCGGATCGGTTAAGTTCGCGTTCAAGCTCGATTGGCTTCAGCGTCTACGACGCTATTTTGACGAAAATTTCGATTTTGATGAACAAGTCCTGCTTTGCGGCGACTTGAATGTTGCTCCACACGAAATGGATGTCTGGAAGCCTTCTTTATGGAAGGATAAAATGCATTTTACAAAACCTGAGCGAGACGCGATTCAAAATGTAAAACGATGGGGCTTCGTCGATGTTTTTCGCCAGATAAACGACGATGCGAGGGAATATTCCTGGTGGGATTATTTTCACCACTCATTCGAAAAAGACCGCGGCCTTCGTATCGACCACATCTGGACCTCACCGCCGCTTGCCGATCTGTGCACCGATTGCTGGATAGATAAAGAGCCGCGGACGCTCGAAAAACCCAGCGACCACGCCCCGGTCATCGCCGAGTTTGCGATTTAATTGCCGCGACGCGGAAAATGGTTTATTTTCAATCAATTGTTATGGAAGCGTTGCTTTTCGAAAAACATCTTACGCTGGCCGAATTGGAAAACGGTGTTCAGACTGCACTTCTTTCTCCGAAAGACTGCGGTGTTCTGGAACTGATCGTTCGCCGGCCGACCGTGAACAAACGCGAAGTTGTCGCCGAGGGATTTCTCGATGTTAACCACGGTTTAGTCGGCGATAATTGGATGACACGCGGCAGTTCCCGGACAAATAACGGAATGGGACACCCGGAAATGCAGTTAAATCTGATGAACTACAGGTTCGCCAAACTCATTGCAGGAAGCCATGAGCGCGTGCCTCTAGCCGGCGATCAGCTTTTTGTCGATCTCGATCTCAGCGGTGGCAATCTGCCTCCAGGCACCAGGCTTTCAATCGGTTCGGCCGTCATTGAGGTAACGGCCGTTCCGCATCTTGGCTGCAAGAAATTCGTAACGCGCTTCGGTCTCGAGACGATGAAATTCGCCAATTCGGCATTCGGGCGCAAACACAATCTGCGGGGAATCAACGCAAAGATCATAACGGCGGGCAAAGTCGGCGTCGGCGATCCAATTTTAGTTATTCGATAAGGCGGGAGCTCACTGACAAATCTTTACAGTCCGCAAATCACCTTTTTGTTGCACCTGCCTTAATTGGATGCTATAAATATTCGTTCCCAATCTGTTCAACAAACGGAATTTTTTCTAAATATTTGAATTTCGGTTTGCGACTCGATTATGCGGCATTATCTGCTGCCGACCGAGGCTCATCATACCGATTGTCCCACGCCGAAAGCTCTTTTATCGGCGTTAACGCTGAATCACCCGCACAAGTTTTCTCAGGAGGAATTGTTTCAATGAGAGGTACCCCGATACGAGTTTTGATTATCTGCATGCTGCTGATGGCCCCCGCTTTTTTGCTGATGGCACAGGATCCGCCCCCGACACCGCCGGAAACACCGGCTGCTGCCGGAATGCCGCGACCTGGCTTCACGCCGCCGTCACAGGACCCGCAACCCTACGATAAGGTCATTACTAAGGATGCAAAGTCTAAGAAAGGCCTTTTTACGGTCCATCAGGTAAAGGACAAGTATTATTACGAGATCCCAAAAAGCGAACTCGGCAAAGAGTATCTCTGGGTGACGCAAATCGCCCGAACAACACTTGGCGTAGGCTACGGCGGTCAGGCACTCGGCAGGCGCGTCGTCCGTTGGGAGATGGGTGACAACAATAAGATCTACCTGAGAAACGTAAACTACAGCGTGGTTGCCGATCCGAGGCTTCCAATAGCGCAAGCGGTAGGTGCATCAAACACGGACTCCATTCTTATGGCGTTCAACGTCGCTGCCTGGGGGCCGAATAACGAAACGGCTGTTGTCGAGGTCGGCCGTCTGTTTACGACCGATATCTTTGAATTCAGCGCCCGTCAACGTTTGAATGCAACGACAATGGACCCAACACGGTCATTCATTGAACGCATCTCTCCTTATCCGACCAATATCGAGGCCGAAGCAACACAGACGTACACGCGCATCGCCCCGCCCGCGGGCCTGCCTGGCGCACCGGCGAATCCGTTTGCAGCCGCCGGAATGAATCCCGGCAGTGCGACCGTTGTGCTGCATTTCAGCATGGTCAAACTGCCCGAGAATCCGATGATGCCGCGTTTGTTTGACGAGCGTGTCGGCTACTTTTCGATCAACAACCTGGATTACGGCCGCAACGAGCATCGCGCTCAACAGCGGACGTATATCACCCGCTGGCGTCTGGAAAAGAAGGACCCGAACGCCGAGATGTCCGAACCGGTCAAGCCGATCGTTTATTACATTGATTCGGCAACACCGGCCAAATGGGTGCCTTATATGATCAAGGGCGTCGAAAAATGGCAAAAGGCCTTCGAGGCCGCCGGTTTTAAGAACGCGATCATCGCAAAGCTTGTTCCCAGCAAAAAAGAGGACCCGGATTTCAGCCCCGAAGACGCCCGGTATTCCGTTATCCGCTGGCTGCCCTCGACGATCGAAAATGCCTCCGGCCCTCACGTAAACGACCCGCGGACCGGCGAGATTCTCGAATCCGATATTCAGTTCTACCACAACATCATGAACCTCCAGCGTTCGTGGTATTTTCTGCAGGCCGGAGCCGTGGACAAACGCGTGCACAAGCTTCCCATGCCCGACGACCTGATGGGCACCCTGATCGAATACGTCGCCGCTCACGAGGTCGGCCACACGCTCGGCTTCCAGCACAACATGAAGGCAAGCTCGAACTATCCGCAAGAGAAAGTCCGCGACCGCGAATGGGTCAAAAAGATGGGCCATACGCCGACACTGATGGATTATTCGCGTTTTAACTATGTTGCCCAGCCCGAAGACAATATCGATGTCGATGATCTCGTTCCCGGCATCGGCCCATACGACGAATGGGCGACGATGTGGGGTTACAAACCGATTCCGTCCGCCAAAACGCCTGACGCGGAGATGGCAACGCTTGACGAGTGGGCACGGGCACAGGACACGACGCCCTGGCTGCGCTTTTCGACCGACGGTTCGGCCGGAAGCGACCCAGGCGAACTGACGGAAGCTGTCGGCGACGCCGACGCGGTTAAATCATCGACGCTCGGCCTGATGAACCTCAAACGCGTGTCGAAGCTGCTTGTTCCGGCCACGACGAATGAAAAAGGCCAACCCTACGATGACCTGTCTGAGCTTTATGGACGCATGCTCGGCCAATGGACGCTTGAAATGAATCATGTCTCGGCCGTTGTCGGCGGATTCAATTCACAACAGAAACACATTGGCCAGAACGGCGTGCGATTCACTATCGTTCCGAAGGCGCGTCAAACCGAGGCCGTAAGGTTTTTGAATGAGAATGCGTTTGCGACGCCGATGTGGGCCGTCGACAAAGATATTCTGCGAAGGATCGAACCGATCGGAGTACTTAACCGCGTCCGCAACGCACAGAACAGCGTTCTCAACAACCTTCTGTCGAGCGCGCGTTTTGCCCGGATCATCGAGCAGCAGGCCCTCGATGGCAATGCGGCTTACCAACCGGCCGAATTTCTCGCCGACGTTAGAAAAGGCGTCTGGACCGAGCTGGACACGCCGAATGCAAAGATCGACGCCTATCGCCGAAATCTTCAGCGGTCCTTTCTGGATATAGCGAACAGCAAGCTGAACGCTCCGGCGCAAGCTCTTCCGCAAGGACTGCCTCCGGGATTTGCGGCGATGTTTATGACCAGCGGCGACGAACGGGCGTTTTATCGTGCCGAGCTACGAGCCATCAGCGCTGCCGCCAGTGCATCCGCGGCGAGAACGGCCGACCGCACGACCAAGGTCCACCTAGAAAGCGTCCGCGACCAGATTGGCAAGATCCTTAACCCGGAATCGGGCGGAAGGGCACCCGGCCCCGCGATAAACACCGCGGCCCTGGAACTGCTTGAGTTGTATCTGAATCCGACCTCCTGTTGGCCGGATTACACGATCAAACCGTAATCGGTTAGCCAGTTCTGCAAAATAAAGAACGCGCGATTGGCATGATGCCTCTCGCGCGTTCTTGTGTGTCATTGCAATGTTTCGGTCCGTGTTTAATTGTCACGCCCGCTGAGTTCGAGCGTAATCGTAGCTGTGTCGCAATTCGCGGGAGCGGCGATTTCGCAGATCTTGTAAACAATATTATAGGTCCCGGAACTCGTCTTTGCCTTGACGGAAACCGCACCGGTCGATAGATTGAGCGTTATGCCCGTCACCGGTGGCGACACCTGCGAAATTCGCACCGCCGTCGTCGTCGCCCGAACCCCATTAAACGTATCGTTTACAAGCACGCTCGCGATTGGAGTGCTGGCCGTCTTCGATGATGCCCGCGCATAATCATTTACAGCATCGATTACGTAGTTTCGTACCGTGATTGATGCCGTAGCCTGATCGCAGTTTGCTGTGTTAGTGCTGTCGCAAATCCGGTAAACCAATGCATACGCACCTAATGCCGTACCGACAGCCACATAGACCGAACCGTCCATTAGATCGAGGCTGACGCCCGTGTTCGCCGGTGTGACGGATACAAGCGACAAGCTGACATTAGAGATCGTCGCGGGAGTGCCGCTTAACCTGTCGTTAGTCAGAACGTTCGCCACGGCCGTGCCGCCGGTCGAAGGCGATGCCCAGCCTGAATCGTTCACGGCATCTATTACATAAGGATTGACAACCACCGTCACCGTCGCGTTATCGCAGTTCGCCGCGTCGGCGATATCGTACATCCGGTAAACCAGCGTGTAGCTTCCGGCCGGTGTCGCCGACGCTACATCGACCGAACCGTCATTTACATCAAGCGTGACGCCCGCATGCGTTGAAGATTCCTGCGCTATTGTGACATTTGCCGTCGTCGCCCGAACGCCCGCAATCCAGTCGTTAGCTAAAACATTGGCAACTGCCACGCCGCCGGATGGAGATGCCACGAAGCCCGCGTCATCATAAGCAAAAGCGCCGGGACCGGTCGCCCGCCATAGCCAAAGACCGCGAAAACTATCCGTCTCATCCGCACTCGCAGCAGGCCCGACGCCGAAGCCGCCTGAGATGGAAACGTTAGTAGATCCCCAACTCACGGACCCGAAAATCGGCACACCGGCTTCATCTCTCGTTGACGTCCATCCCGCTCCGTACGCTCCGCACTGATACGTGCCGCAGAAAGAAAATGTCGGCTGAAACGCTGACAAAAACATATCTGCGGTAAAGAAGTATTGCATTCCTCCCACCGAACGATTGGTCGCCATTGCCGGCTCATAATAGCTGAAAAGCTGCAACACTTGAGTGTCGGTGGCCCACACCCAGCAATTAAGACTTCCCGCCGCGGCCGAACCCGAGCATGGACTCACGCCGTCCTGAGGGCAAATCTGAGCAGCCTGGTTCCAACTCAAGCCCGCGGTCGAGCGAAGCTGCTTCCACTCCTTCCCGTGGCCATCATTAACGGTGGCCGGTTGCGCCTGCGAAATGATGGGCATTACTAACAGAACCAAAGCCATTACGGCAGACGAAAGAAGGGTGCCGAGCAGATTTGTTCGACAGAAAGATTTTCGCGGATCGCGATGGTCAAAAGACATACTTTCCTCCAGTTGCTGAAGAACATTCGCTCTTCATATTTAGATTTTAGATTTGAAATTCCAGACAACGATCGTTTTGCGTATGGCCGGCGAATCGTCTACTGATTGCACAGTGCGTACCGAGCATCAAAAAAGCCATGACTGGAGGAAATTTTTTTGCGGGTTGAATCCGAAGCTGCGGGCACGACGTGCGAGTCTCGTTAGATCACTCCCATTATTTCGTCGAGCGGCTTTCGATCGATGTCAGGCACCTTTGCGTCATCGACCGGATAGCCGACTGGTATCAACACGAACGGAATTTCATTCTTGGGACGGCCGAGTATTTCCTGCAGGAACTTCATCGGTGACGGCGTGTGCGTCAGCGTGGCGAGGCCCATATTGTGCAGGGCAGCCAACAGCATCCCGACGGCTATGCCGACCGATTCCTGCGAATAATAGGTCGGCTCGGTCTCGCCGTCCTCGACGAAAGAATTTATGCGGAACACTACGATCAGGTACGGGGCGATCTCGAGAAACGGCTTGTGCTCGTTTGTCCCGAGCGGGGCCAGCCGCCGCAGCCATTTTTCGCTCATTCGCCCGTGATAGCTTTCATGCTCCTCTTTCTCGGCCGCCTCGCGAATTTGGCGTTTAATCTCAGCGTCCTTGACAACCACAAACCGCCACGGCTGCAGATTCGCCCCGGACGGCGCGGTTCCCGCCGTGGCAATCGCCTTTTCGATCAGCTCAATCGGTACCTCGCGATCCGAATAATCACGCACAGTCCGGCGGCGAGTCAACATTTCGAGAAATGCATCCCCGCGATCAAATTGTTCTTCGAGCGGCAGCTTCTTAAAATCAAGCGGAATATATTTTGGCGTCGGAAAATCTCCAGGTTGTGTTGACATTCTTTTATTTGCTGAAAGAAAAACACTGGCATAGATGGAAAGCATCGAGATCGATCCGCCGTTCAGGCTCTCCTCCGTTAGGATTGGGGGGCAGCCGCTTTGGGATGACCGGGTGGTTCTCTTCTCAAGGCTTTAACCAATTCTCACGGACAACATCGATATCGACCCGCCGTCAAAACCCTCAACCGGAAAGCTCACTTCATCGCCTTCCCGCTGAATCGCAAGCACATAAAGCAGCGGCAGATAATGATCCGGCGTCGGTGCCGAAAGCATAGCGTCGCGCCCGAGATCTTCGTAATTGATGAGAGAAGAATGATTGCCCGAGAGTATCGCCGCTCGTGCCGTGTCCTCAAATCGCTGGCCCCAATCTAATGGCTCGGCCGTCTCGTTGCCCCACGCATATGTGTGCAGATTGTGCACCAAATTTCCACTGCCGATGACAAGCACGCCTTCCTCTCGCAGCGGTGCCAGCCGTTTTGCTAACTCATAATGATAAGCCGCCGGCTCGGTTTCATTGATGCTAAGCTGCACAACCGGAATATCAGCCTTCGGAAAAACGTGAGTCAGCACAGACCATGTACCGTGATCCAAGCCCCAATGCTCCGTATCGGGAATTGCGTCCGGCCCCAATAAATCACAAATGCGCTCCGCCAGCTCCGGCGATCCCGGAGCCGGATACCGCACTTCAAATAACTCACGCGGAAATCCGCCAAAATCATGAATCGTCCGCGGCCGCTCCATCGCCGTAACGGCAACCGCCGGAATATACCAATGCGCCGACACACACATTATCGCCTTCGGTTTAGGAATGCTCCGCCCGATCTCCGCCCACGCCCGAGTGTAATCGTTATCGTAAAGAGCATTCATCGGGTTGCCATGTCCAAAGAATATCGCTGGCTGGCTGTATGACATAAAACTGTACGCCTAGACGAAATACTTAAAGACTTCTTTGAAAGACCTATCTAACTAACATTCTTTTTTGACGGAAACTGAGATGTATCGAAATGCTCCGTTTTTGTTCCTCTTTTTCGGTGGTCAAAAGGGAACCACGGAACAAGATGAACACGACGGAACAAGAGGATTCGATCAGGATTGATAAATAGGTTTTTCAAAGAATTCTTAAAGATAAGATCATGGTACTTGCAGATATATCCTGGCATTAAATCACCAACGTCTGTATTGAGCGCGGTGCGCACGTCACTTCGGCGGCATTGCCGGCGAGCCATAAAAGGTAATCCACTTTCTTTTCGCCTTTATTCATTACCACCACTGATATTTTTCCGTCGGGGTTAATAAATGCGGTCGATATCAGCGAGCTTCTGCTTGGTGAGCTTGCTATCCGTTTCGCACCGGGGCGGATGAATTTAGAAAAGTGGCCGATGTAGTAATACGAATTTACATATGTAACCTCTCCGCTTTTTGTATCCGCGTGGACCGGGGCAAAGCAGAAATTGCCAACGTGGTTCGGCCCGCCGGTTTCGTCCAGCAGAATGTTCCAATCGGTCCAGCCGACGGTGCCATTATTGAAATCGTGGATCATCGAATTGCCGTAACGCTCCCCAAGCGTCCAATCCCCCAGCTTTTCCCGCTTGTACGAATCGGCACAGCCTTCTGTAAAGAACAGGTGCTTGTCCGGATAGGCTTCGTGAACCAAACGTACATTATCGAACATCATCTCGCCGCCGCTCCACGGTTCGTACCAATGGTAGCCGATGCCCCAAACGAATTTCGCCGCCTCCGGATCGTTTAGTATTGTACTCACACGCTGGTAAATAAGATCGCGATTGTGGTCCCACGCAATTATCTTTTTGTCCGCAAGCCCGGCCCGCTTCATCTCCGGTCCTAGGTGATTTTTAAGAAAGTCGCGTTCGGCCTCGGCCGTAAAAATGCACGATTCCCATGTCTGCGTAGCCATCGGCTCATTTTGGACCGTGACTCCCCAAACCGGAATTCCTTCGCTCGCGTAAGCCTTGATGAACTTCGTAAAATATTTTGCCCAGGCCGCAAAATATTCTGGCTTCAATTTGCCGCCCTTGAGCATATTGTTATTGTCTTTCATGAACGCTGGCGGGCTCCACGGGCTGGCGTAAAGATCCAACTTTCCACCGGCGGCGGCGATTGCCTGCTTTATCAACGGAATGCGAAACTGCCGGTCGTGCTCGACGCTGAAAGTTTTTAGCTCCTTATCGCCCTCCTTTACGTACGTGTAACTGCCGCTCGAAAAGTCGCAGCTATGAATATTTGTTCGCGCCAAGGTATATCCGATGCCGTCTTTCGGATCGTAATAGGCCTTCACGACCTCAGCTTGTTTTTGTTTGGGCAGCTTGAAAAATGTTTCAGCCGACGCATCGGTTATCGCCCCGCCGATCCCAAAAAAAGTCTGAAACTTTCTGGCCGGGTCAACGAATACGCAGGTCTGAGTTTCAAGCGGTTGGGCCGACGGCTTGAAAGCAAACGTTCCCGTCTTTGACAGCCTAAGCTCACTGTCCTTCGCCGTCGTATAAACAGTCGCTTCACGTCCCGCGACCGAAAACGGCCTTGCCGCCTTCGAACCACGCGTGACCTGAGCCGCCACCGGCTGCGTTGCCTTGCCTAATAAAAGGGCCGATGTCGAAGCGGCCAAAAACGAACGTCGATCGATTTTCATAGTATTCCTGAAATCAAACATGCTGACTAAATATCGGGGCATGGAGTTTTACACCAAGTCAATATACTCTGAAGAAGGCACCAATCTCAATCGGAAACTAATAACTTTAACCTTGCCTGTTGTTGCCTGTTGAGCAACAGTGTATAATCAGGCATGATAAAGTTGTTCCGGCATAAAGGCCTCAAAAAGTATTTTGAGTCAGGAAGTGTTGCTGGCATTCAGCCACATCATGCAAAACGGCTTCGGATGTTGTTGACAGCCTTAGACACGGCCCAGTCGATTGAGGATATGAAAATTCCGGGATTCCGGCTGCATCCACTTAAAGGATCGGAGCAAGGCCGTTGGGCCTTTTGGGTAAACGGAAACTGGCGGCTGACATTTGAGTTTCAAAATGGCGACGTTCACGTTTTGGACTACGAGGATTATCACTAATGGCAATGCACAATCCGCCTCATCCCGGCGAATTTATCATCGCGGTTTATCTCGAACCGAACCACATTAGCGGCCGCGAACTTGCCGTCAAGCTCGGAGTCGCCCCTTCAACGCTCAGCCGCGTTTTGAAGGGCACGAACCGTGTCAGCCCTGAAATGGCCCTGCGCCTTTCAAAGTCTCTCGGCCGATCGCCTGAAAGCTGGCTCGCCATGCAGTACAATCACGACCTCTGGCAGGCCCGGCAACACGTCAACCTAAGCAACGTCGGCAAGATCAGGCTGACCGCGGCTTAACGTGAAAGGATCCTAACTCGCTCCTACCCCGGTTCAGATCTCAAACATGAAAGAGAAACTTACAGTCTTTGACGCTGCCGACTATCTTGACAACGAAAGTGATAGCCGAGTACCTGAATGCCGCTTTGGAAGACGAAAACCCTAATGTTTTTCTCCGAGCTCTCGCTGACGTGGTCAAGGCCGCAGAAAGTCTCAGCTTGCGGAGGATATCGGAGGAGTAGGCAAAGGAAATTTGTGCAGAGGTCTCGCCGCAGAAACGAGGCCTCGTGACGACACCATCCTAAAACTAGTGAGATATCTTGAGGTCGATTCGAGCCTCGCTTTTTAGACTCTTTCTAAGATGGGCCTTTATTCATATACGTTCGGCGCAGGTTCTCTTACATGAACGCAATTGATCTGAAAAAATTCTACGAGGAAAAAACAGGTGTGCCCTGGAGTGACGACGACGGCACTAAGTGGCTCATGAAAAATCGCGAGCATTTGGACATTTACGCGAAAGTCCCAGTGTTGGATAAAAGCGCTCATGTAACTCTCAGCGACAAGGCTAACTGGTTGTCTCAACAACATTGTCACGTTTGCCACTGTGATTTTCCGATATATGTAATTCCGCTTCGTATTCGCCCGGAATCATGGCAGAGCCTCGACTCAATAAACAAAACTGCATTTAAAGCCGCGCTGTCACATCGATTCTCAACAAGCTCTCATTTGGAAGCTCTGAAAGGGCGTATTTGTTTGACAGTCCTCTTCGTTTGTAGCGCAAGCAGAAAAGTTAGAGATCTGGACAACATGGCCAAACTCATAATGGATTCAATAAAAGATATTTTAATGGGAGACGACCGGGACGTTGATCATCTTAATCTTATGCGGCTCACGCATGAGGGTGACGAAGAATATGTTACTTTTCGTATTTCAACCAGTAAAATAAATAACCACGATGACGTGGTGTATGCAGAGTTAAGGCATTCATGGGCTGGAGCTGAAGCCTTAAGGCTAGAGGACTTCAGGTAGCTGTGTGAACAGCGGGCTGAAAGGGAACGCGTTTCACAATTCTTGGTTAGAGCAATTCCCTAATTCTTTTCCACAACTGCGGCAGCAACCTTGCAGTTTTCACCACCGAGCCGCTCGCAAACGTTCGCGCCAGTCTACGAAATGTCTCGACGGCGGTCGGTGTGTACGGCATCCACCAGGCATCTGGCAGGATGGCGATGCGATTGACGTGGATGTGCTGCGCCTGGACTAGTTCCATCAGGCCTTCGCGTCCGTGGGTTCGGCCGCGGCCGCTGTTTTTGAAGCCGCCCCATGGGGTTTGGCCGATGCCGTGGGTATAGAGGACTTCGTTGACGCAGACGGAGCCAGCTTCGATTCGCTGTGCGATGCGGCGGCCTTTTGCGTAATCGCGGGTCCAGACGCTGGCGGTCAGGCCGAATTCGCTGTCGTTTGCGAGGTCGATGGCTTGTTCCTCGGTCTTAAACGTAGCTATCGGCAGCGTCGGGCCAAAGGTTTCTTCCTGCATCGCCCGCATGTTATTCGTCGCACCTGAAATGACGGTCGGCTTGTAAAACAGCGGAACGCGGACATTCTTGTCCGCTTCGCCGTCAAAGCTGCGGACAGGAATGTCCGCGTTCCGCTGGCCGCCGGTTTCGATCTTCGCACCGCTCTCGCGAAAATTCTGCACGTGATCTTCTACGATTTTTATCTGCCGCTCTGACGACATCGGCCCGATTGATGTAGTCTCTTTGTCGCCTGTGCGACGGCGGGCCTCGGCTCGACGTTCCTTCTGATCAAGGCCTACGAGTACTGGACGAAGTTCCAGCACC
>JANNGV010000126.1:0-2249 GCA_031404055.1 Chloracidobacterium sp. | reverse complement strand
CCGCAACTTCAGCGTCCGCTCGCGTGCCGAACGCGAAGCGATCAACATGCCGATACAAGGCACCGCTAGCGATATCGTAAAGATAGCGATGCTAAAGGTAGATGCGGCAATTAAGAAAGAAGGGCTGAAAACACAAATGATAATGCAGATCCACGATGAGCTTTTGTTCGAATCACCCGAAGCCGAGGTTGCAAAGGCCAGCGAAATAATCAAACGCGAAATGGAGGCCTCCGCCACGCTCGACGTCCCGCTGATTGCCGAGATCGGTTCCGGTTACGATTGGATGAACGCGAAGTAGAGAGGTCCCTTTATGCAAAATGTTAAACAGGCGTCACCGATGCCGTCTTCGGATTATAAGCACCACGACAAATTTATTGAGCCGGGCGAGAATTTTTCTGCTGGAGCGTCAGACCTTAAATGGTATGACATTGCGGATGCGTCGACTCCGGTTTCTGACGAGATACGCGATCTCGCAAAGAGATTTTTGGAACGAGAATCGACAGCCGGCAAACTTGATGAACTTGGCAAACTTGGCTTTGTAATTCTGCACAGGTGCGGAGCAGAGTTTTACTTTCTTCTAGTCAACAGTTGGCGAAACGACAACGAACTATGGGAGTCAGTCTACGCAAAGCACAGCGACATGCACGCGGATTTCGAAGAATTTACATTGAACGGACCGCATCGTGGAACATTTTGCGTTTGGGAGCTTGCCGCCGTTTGGCACGAACAGCAGGCCTGGAAGAAATTTCTACTTTCATCGAGAGACGAAAGGGCAAAAGCGATCTACCTCCAAGACAGATATCGCGGCCCCGCCTAGGTTCGGCCAAATGAGAAAGCCACCGATAAAACAAACAGATCGAACGAGATTGAAACGGCTGCCCAAACGCGGAGAATTTGACCGCCAAACGATCTATTCGATCCTGGACGAGGCATTTATCTGTCACGTCGGTTTCGCCGTCGAAGGTCAGCCGTATGTGATCCCGACCGGTTTTGCACGCATCGGCGATGACCTTTATATTCACGGCTCATCGGCCAGCCGGATGCTGCGAAATCTGGCGACAGGCATTGATGTCTGCGTGACCGTGACGCTGATCGACGGTCTAGTGTTGGCACGTTCGGCGTTTCATCATTCAATGAATTACCGCTCGGTCGTCATCCTCGGCAAAGCCGAAATGGTCACTGGCGACGACGAAAAGAACAAAGCGCTCGAAGCCTTCACTGAACACATAATTCCCGGCCGCTGGGCAGAAGTTCGATGGCCGACCGAGCTTGAGCTAAAAGCGACAACTGTTTTGAAACTTCCGATCGACGAAGCTTCCGCCAAGATCCGCACCGGAGGGCCTATCGATGACGAAGAGGATTACGCAATGGATAACTGGGCAGGCGTGATACCGCTAGCCGTTACCGCTGGAAATCCGATACCCGACGCGAAATTGTCTCGTAATATTCAGCCGCCCGACCACGTTATTAACTTCAAGAAATAGTCGTCAATTCGAATTCCGGCTCTTGTGGAATCATCGTATAATCAAGAATATGCTATCGATGAAAAGGTTACGTTTTCCGCCTTTGATCGATCCTGTTAATCACACTATACCCATCTTTCGATAAACATTCTGCAGCGTCTCAGCCGCGATCGCTCGCGCCTTGGCGGCCCCATTCTTTAAGATTGCCGTAAGAGATTCGTCGTCATATTGATGGATGCGTTCCTGAAACGGTCGGAGGAATTCGACTGTTGCTTCGGCGAGCTCGGTTTTGAAGTGGCCGTAGCCCTTGCCAGCGAAATGGGTGACGCACTCTTCAGCCGATTTGCCGGTTAGGAGTTGGTAGATCGTCAGCAGGTTTCGGATCGCCGGGCGGTCCGGTTCGAAATTGATCTCCGTGCCGGAATCGGTGACGGCTTTTTTGAATTTTTTAGTGATCGTGTCGGCGTCGTCGAGCAGGAAGATCGATGCGTTCGGGTTCTCATCCGATTTCGACATCTTTTTCGACGGGTCCTGAAGTGACAGTATATTAGCTCCGACCGGCGGGATGAACGGCTCGGGGACGACGAATGTTTCGCCGAAATCGCGGTTGAAGCGTTCGGCAAGATCGCGGGTTAGTTCGAGGTGCTGTTTTTGGTCTTGGCCGACGGGGACGAGATCGGTTTGGTAGAGCAGAATGTCAGCGGCCATTAACACCGGATACGTGAATAAACCCACACCTGCATTTTTCGCTTCATTAAAGACCTTGTAAAAATCTGGATCTTCTGC
>JANNGV010000125.1:0-13808 GCA_031404055.1 Chloracidobacterium sp. | reverse complement strand
ATGGTGTTCTCGCTGTTGTCGGAATCGTACTGAACCGCGATGCCGTGGATATTTGGGATGTCGTCCGCCATTATCTCGTTCTTCCCTTCGGTATTGTCGATGCGGGTAATGGTTACGACGTTTCCGTCGATGGCCGCCGATTCGAAAATGCCTTCCTGTTCTTCTTCGCCGACATCACCGCCGCGGCTGAATAGCTCAAAGCGGGCACGGCAGCCGCGGTTTCGCTCGGAAAATTCGGATAGAAATTGTGGCCATTCGCCTGGCTCGATCATTTTGCTCATTGTTGCTCCTAAGTTTTCGTAAATGCTCTAATCGTTCTAATTGTCGACAAATGTACAGAGGTTCGCAAGAGGCACACTACCTGCCGGTCGTGTTTCTGCCGTTGTGCCCGAAATCTTGTCCGTTTCTTTGACACAACCCTTGTATTTGCGTAAACTCAAAGTTTTCACTTTCGGGTGAAGTTAATGGAGAGTAATTATGCCGCAAAGAACATTTCAACCAAACAACCGCCGCCGCGCGAAAAAGCACGGCTTTCGGGCGAGAATGGCGACCAAGAACGGCCGCGCCGTGATCAAGCGCCGCCGGGCAAAAGGACGCAAGCGATTAACCGTTCAGCATTATTAGACCTTTCGCTGCCGAAGGAAGCCAGGCTTCGTAAGCGCGCCGAGTTTTTGCGTGTTTATGAAAATGGCAAGCGGATTGACGGCCGTTTTATGACGGTTTTTATTTTGCCGGGCGAAGGCGAAATGCACCGCGTAGGTATCACGGCGACAAAAAAGGCAATCGGCAAGGCGCATGATCGCAACAGAGCAAAACGCCTTCTGCGCGAAACGTTTCGATTAAGCAAAGCGGAGCTAAACGAGGTACCTGTCAAGTTTGACTGGGTTATGAATGCAAAGCGAGGCATTCTGAAATCAAAGCTTGCCGAGCCGCTTGAAGATTTTAGGAGGATCGTTGCGAAGGTCGCACGATCTGAAGAATTGTTAGCCACAGAGAGCACGAGGTCTAAGTAAAAAGTAAAAAGGCAAAAGGTTGACCGAGAGAATCGACTTTTTTACTTTTGCCTTTTTACTTTCAGGCTTAGTTGACCTCTGTGGCAAAATGTTTTTAGGGATGAAGTATTTGGTTTTGGATATGCTGGCGGTCTATAAGGCATTTTTATCGCCTTTTTTCCCGCCTGCGTGCCGATTTGAGCCGAGTTGTTCGCAGTATGCCAGCGATGCGGTCGAGAAATACGGGGCTATTCGCGGAACATGGATGGGCCTGGGACGTATCTTAAGATGCCAGCCTTTTTGTAAGGGCGGGCATGATCCGGTTAGGTAACAATAGTTCAAAGTTGCTGGTTCAAAGTTTAAGGTCGAAACTCGGGCCGCTTTGAACATTAAACCTTGAACCTTGAACTTTTTGAAATGGATAATAGCAATAATAAAAGCAGTCAGTCTCGTTTTTTGATAGCGGCCGTTCTGTCAATGGCCGTTCTTTTCGGCTGGTCGTATTTTTTTACCCCAACGGTACCGCCCGCCGGCAAAGATGACCAGCGCGCTAACGCAAACACCGCACCGGCGGCCGCACAAACTACACCGGTTCCCGCAGTTCCGCAAGCAGCGCCGGAAACGGCTGTCGTTACACCCGATACGACACCAAACCGGCAGATCACGATCAAATCGCCGCTTTATGAGGTGAAACTGGATTCCAAAGGAGCTTTGGCGACAAGCTGGATATTATTAAAGAATAAATCCGAGAAAGCCGAATATCCGCTCTACGCTGACGGGTCCAACGACACCAATAAGAAGCCTTTGCAGTTAATCTCCGAGGAGGCCTTGAAGCAAACGCCTCGGGCAATTCCGTTTCGGCTTTCGACAGACGATCCTGCCCTCACGAATCTGATAAATGACCGAAATTATCAGATCTCGGTTCCTGAAGAAACGATCACGCTCGGCGAAGGCCAGGAAAAGCAGATCGATTTTACGCTTACCGACGCAAGCGGCGTCGAAGTCAAGAAGTCTTTTGTTTTCCGTGCCAATACCTACGTTTCCGATCTTGCGGTGACCGTCAAAAGAAACGGTCAGATGGTGCCGAATACAAAGCTGCTAATCGGTGCCAGCATCGGCGACCACGCGCTGAATCACCACACGTTTTACCAGATCGAATCGGAAACGGTCGCGGCTGTCGATGGAGATATCAAGCGTCACCAAGGCTATTATTCGTTCACTTTTGACGCGAATAATCAGGCCGTGCTTTCGGATAGCGGCAAAGTCGATTGGGCCGGTGTCGGCGATGCTTATTTCGCGATGGCGGCCATTCCGGCGACACCGCAGCAAGGTTTGGAATACAGGGCGTCGAAATACGAAGTTCCGACGCAGCCATTCTACGACAGCATTTTCAATTGGGTTATTCGAAGCCCTAAGACCAGTGAAACTAGGCATTTGGTGTCGGTTTCGATGCCGATACCGGCTGATGGCACTGTTACAAAAATTTATACCGGAACCAAGGATTATTTTGCGTTAAAGGAATACAACGCCACGCTTTCGGCCGCTGTCGGACGCGAGATCGACGTTGTTAACCTGATCAATTTCAGCAATTACAGCATTATCCGGCCGATCACAACCTACCTTTCGATCCCGATCCTCTATTCGCTGAATTTCTTTAACGGAATTCTGCATAACTACGGCGTCGCGATCATTGTATTCACGTTTCTGTTCTATTCGCTTCTTTTTCCACTGCGATGGTCACAGTCGCGATCCTTCAAAAAGGCTTCCGGAAACGCCCCGAAAATGAAGGCAATCCAGGATCAGATAAAGGACCTGCAAAAGAAAGGTATTCCGACAGACGATCCGCGTATGCGTGAACTGCAGATGCAGCAACTTCGAATGACCAAGGACGCATTGCCGATCGGCGGCTGTCTGCCGATGCTGCTCCAGTTTCCACTGCTGATCGCGTTTTACACGGCGGTAACGATTTCTGTCGAGGTTCGTCAGGCGTCCTTTATGTGGCTGCCTGACCTTTCGGCGGCCGATCCGTGGCATTTGCTTGAGTTTGGTTTTGCATTCTCGATGATCCTTTCGATGAAATTCACGCCGACGGCCGCGGTGGTAACGCCGGAGCAGCAGCAGATGCAGCAAAAGATGATGACGTATCTGATGCCGGTAATGATGCTCTGGGTAATGTGGGCCGCACCCGCGGGGCTGCTGCTTTACTGGTTCTTTGGGAACATTGTCAGCTTTGGGCAGCAGATGTTGATCAACCGAATGAACAAAACGAGTGAGCCGCCTTCGACGGTTGTTGTTGATTCCGTTCCGAAAAACGCGAAGAAGGTGAAGGTAAAGGGAGGAACGCAGGCTCCCAGCATGCCTTAAGGGCCAAATTCTTACGCCGAAAAGCGGCGTTGCAGGCTGGAAGCCTGCGTTCCGACATATGAACGAAACATGCCAAAATGCCGAGAAGTTTTTGTCCGAGCTGATCGCTGATCTAGGCTTCAATCTAAATGTATCCGCTACGTGGACTGACGAAGGCTGCGTAATTGATTTGCACGGGGAAGACACACATTTTGCGTTGGCTGAAAACGGCGAACTGCTTGATTCATTCGAAACACTCTTGTTTCAGGCCTACGGTCGCGAATTGGATCGTGATCACCGCTTTGTTGTCGATGCCGAAGGCTATCGACGGACGCGCAAAAATGAGCTTCAGGCGATGGCGCGTTTTGCCGGTGACCAGGTCCGCAAGAATGGCACGCCGTTCACCTTTGGCGTTTTGAATTCGACCGAACGGCGGGTTATTCATACGGCATTACAGGCCGAAACCGACCTGATGAGCGAATCGATCGGGGATGGACGGGAACGAAGGCTTCAGGTCCGCCTTAAATAGAGACTTTTTCAAACAGGATGGACAGGATAACCAGGATATAGGCGATTTTTATCGTGTACATTCTGTTTATCCTGTTAGTGTTTTATGGCCAACACGATCGTCGCATTGGCAACACCTTTCGGCCGGAGCGGCATCGGCGTAATACGGCTGAGCGGCCATGAAGCGCTAGCATACACGCGTCAACTGGCGGGCGATCCGAACCTCGATTTTGAACCTCGCCTCATCCGCCTGACACGTCTCCGCGATCTTAATACTTCTGAGATCATCGACGAAGTGTTGATCACGTACTTCAAAGCACCACACTCATTTACGGGCGAAGACGTTGTTGAAATCAGCTGTCATGGCTCGCCGGTTCTGCTGCGGCAGGTTATCGATATTTGTCTGAAACTTGGTGCTCGAATGGCCGATCCGGGCGAATTTACTCTGCGTGCCCTGGCAAATGGTCGTATGAATCTGGCCGAGGCCGAAGCGGTCCGCGATCTCATCGATGCTCAAACGACCGCTTCCGCAAGACAGGCTGTACGCCAGCTTCGCGGAGAATTTTCGAACGCACTGAAGCCGATCAAGGACGAATTGCTTGATCTTATCGTCGTGCTCGAGTCGGCCATTGAATTTGTCGAGGACGACATACCGGTGTTCCAAACCGAATCCATCAAAACTCTGCTTGCAGAGCTCATTGATGAGATCGGGAAACTAGCCGAAACATTTCAAGCCGGAAAACTGATCCGTGAAGGCCTGCGCGTGGCGTTGGTCGGACGACCGAACGTCGGCAAGTCCAGCGTTTTTAACGCTTTGCTAGGCAGCGATAGGGCCATAGTTACGGAAATCGCCGGAACGACCCGCGATCAGATCCACGAGAAATTCACCATAAACGATATCCCGATTTCGCTGATGGACACGGCTGGTTTGCGCGAGACGACGGACACCGTCGAGAGCATAGGCGTCGAACGCTCGCGAATGGCGATGGCGGATGCGGATTTGGTCGTCGTTCTTCTTGACGCATCGGAGAAACTGACGAATGAAGACCTTGAGATTGTCGACAGCGTGAAAGATTTGAACTATCTGATCGCGGTAAATAAAATCGATAAGATTGGTGCTAATGAGGGCAATCGATTTATTGCAAATCTTAAATCTCAAATCTCAAATCTAAAATCTGAAATTTCAAATCTGAAATTCGAAAAGCCAAATCACGAATCGCAGATTGGAGCCGTTTCCGCCAAGACCGGCTCCGGTTTGAAAAAGCTGCAAAATGCAATTGTTCAGCCGTTTGCTCCTCAGGATGTTTCGAACTCCGGATTTCTAGTCACCGACGCCCGGCATTACGATCTTTTGGTTCGTTCGAAAGACGAAATAGCGTCGTCACTAGCGTTGTTCGATAAGAATACAAGCGAAGAGATCGTCCTGGTCGGCCTGCACAACGCTCTCCGCTATCTCGGCCAGATCACCGGCGAAACCACCACAGAAGACATGCTTACACGTATATTTGCTACTTTCTGCATCGGAAAGTGAACGCCACTGTAGAATTGAATTATGGAAGAGAAGTTTATTATTTTCATCACGGGAGCATCCGGCGTCGGCAAGACGACTCTGTTAAATAACTTGCAGGAAAAGCATGCCGATAAAATCAAATGGGAGTTTTTGAAATTCGATTCCGTTGGTGTTCCACCAAGCGAAGAAATGGTTCGCGATTTCGGTTCCGGCGAAAATTGGCAACGCCAGACGACCTGTGACTGGATAGACAAAATGGTAAATAAATTTGCCGACAAAGATCTGATAGTCATTGATGGCCAAGCGAATTTGGAATTCATAAAAGGCGGGTTCGACGATCAAAATTTTCAAAGCTATCAAATCGTCCTTATCGACTGTGAGCAGGAAATAATGGTGAGAAGATTGATCGACGAAAGGCAACAGGCTTGGTTGGCCAGCCAAGATATGAACAATTGGCTAAACTTCTTACGTAACCAGGCCCATAATTTTAAGACGCCAATTATCGATACTTCCTATATCAGTCAAGAAGCCGTTGTGATGAAATTCGAGGAAATTTTGAAACACAATCAAATAAATATTTAGTTACAGATCTAGGGCTTCGTTTATTAGCAAAGTTTTGTGCGGGCCGCTAAGTTCAATTTGAAAAACCGATGAATGAATTCATAATTGTCGGAAATCAATAATCCTATAAACGAAACAAACGGGCAGCGAATGCGAATATTGACAATTCGTCTGTTTCGCAAGATAGTTTTCAGACAACAACAGATTATCCAGGGAGGATTTATCCACATGTTCCCGTCAGACTCGGACCTTGAGACAAATGTAACGCTGGAATCAGAAAGAACGGGCGTGATAGACGAGCCGCCCTTTCGAATCTTAATGCTTGGCGATTGGAGTGGTGATGCGGAAAAGAGCGACCTTCACCGCCGCAATCCGCTGGAGATCGACCGAGATAATTTCGATGACATAATGAAGAAGCTGCGCGTGCGGCTCGAACTTGAATTGGAAGGCGGCGGCCTGACTTTGGAATTTAATGGCCTGGACGACTTTCATCCCGACGAATTATTCAAACAGGTTCCGATGTTCGCCGATCTCCGCGACCTCCGTCGCAGGCTTAATAACGAGAGCACTTTCAATTCAGCCGCGCGCGAGGTTCGCGAGTGGTTTTCGGTGCCCGAGAAACCGGCAAACGTCAGCTCCAGCGAAAACGAACACGCTTCGCCTGCCGACAATCTGTTGGACGCCATCCTCTCAAAACCCGGCGGTGGCGCTCCGCCGCCACGACAAGCGGCGTCATCAGAGCTGAGCAGTTTTGTCAGCGATCTTGTGCGACCGCATCTGGTCGCCGTGGACGAAAACGAGCAGGCGGGATTGACCGCCGCGGTAGATAAAGCAACGGGCGATCTGATGCGGAAAATCCTTCATCACCGCAGGTTTCAGAGGCTCGAAGCGGCTTGGCGCGGTCTCTATTTTTTGGTCCGCCGGACCGAAACAGCGGCCGATCTGAAAATATATATTCTCGATGTTTCGCAGGCTGAGCTTACGGATAACCTTAAATCCGCCAGTGGTTTAGCGGAAACCATATTGTATCGTCATTTGATCAAGGACGCGATCGAGACACCTGGAAGCGATCCATGGTCGGTTGTTTGCGGAAACTATGCGTACGAACCGAATGTAGACGATATTGCGGCGTTAATGCGCATATCGAAGATCGCCTCTCCCGCGAACACGCCGTTCATATCGCACATGCGACCCGCAGTTATCGGTGTTTCGTCACTTGCCGATCACCCTGATCCGGCGGAATGGGATCTTACCGGCGGCACGAACGAGGGCAAACTGTGGGCTGCCCTTCGCAGCCAGACTGAGGCCCAGTATCTTGGGTTGACGATACCGCGATTCATAGCGCGGCTGCCGTATGGGAGTGAAACTGACCCGCTTGAAACCTTTTTGTTTGAAGAGTTTACGGGCACGCCGCTTCATGACGATTATCTTTGGACGAATTCTTGTTTCGCAGTCGCGTTGCTATTGGCTCAGAGTTACAGCGAATATGGATGGGATCTTACCCGCGAATTGATCCAGGATATCGACGGTCTGCCGGTCCATATGTATGAACAGAACGGCGAAACCGTATTTACGTCGTGCGCCGAGGTTCAGTTGAGCCAGATGGCTTGTGAACATCTGATGGAATACGGCCTGATGCCGCTCGTTTCATTCAAGAACTCGGATCGTCTGCGTCTTGCACGGTTCCAGTCGATTACCGATCCCGTCCGCATTTTGAAAGGCCGTTGGAGTTAGAGCTACGGCGTCGAACTTTATGCTTTGAGTTATCGTAAGTGCATTATGTTCTGTTCATCATGTGGAAAATCCGTGAATCCCGGACTCAGCTACTGCAATCACTGCGGAGCGAGAGTTGTCGGAAAAGCTGAAGACGGATTGGGCCGGATTCCGCAGTCATCTTTCAACCTTCTGATAATTGCTCTGATCGGCGTTCCGATTGCCGGAATCGGTGTCATCATAGGCTTGCTAACTGTGATGAAGAGAGAACTTGGATTTGGTGAAGAGATGATCGGGGTAATAGTTTTGATGAGCTTTATCCTGCTTTTAACAGCGGAACTCGGGCTTATCTGGCTTCTTCGACATCACACTAAGAGGTCGAACGAGGTCGGAGCAACGCCGCAGCCATCGAGTGTGTCTCAGCTCCCGGATGTAGTAATCAAAGGCCTTCCCGAAGGCAATATACAGCCCATTTACCAGCCAATGCAAAGCGTAACCGAACATACCACCAGAACGCTGGACGCCGTGCCGCGTGAACCGAGATCGTCATAAATACCTTTGTAATGAGGCTCTGAGAGACCCACTCGGCTTAAAACTAGTCGTATTGACGAATAGTTTCAGTTTTGATACTATTCGTCTGTATGAATAGTTTCATTGGTACAAAAGAAGCGTCTAAGCGTCTGAACATTACTATCCGCCGTGTTCAGGCCTTAATTGCTGCGGGCAGATTGCCGGCTGAGAAGATCGGCAATAGTTATGCGATAAAGGAGTCGGACCTTGAAATGGTCAACAGTAGGAAAAACGGGCGGGCGCCCAGACAGCGCGAACGTACACAGGAGGAGTGGAATGCAATTCTCGAACCGTTCATCGGGTGTTTAGACGGCTTACCTTCGGATCTTTCAACGAATCCAAAGTATATGGAGGGATATGGAAGGGACAAGGTCAGTAATCATAGACGCTAGTGCGATCGTCGCGATTTTTAGCCGGAGGGACCAGTGGCACACAGCCGCTCTCCCGTTATTGACCAGACTGCCGAAACCATTTGTGACCTGCGAGGCTGTTCTTAGCGAAGCATGTTTTCTTCTTGGTTCGCTCGGTGTAGAGCAGCTATTTGAGTTTATTCGGCGAGACCTGCTGCGGATTGACTTCTCTCTCACGAGCGAGGCTGAAAACGCGGCTTTATTGATGGAGAAATACTCCGATGTACCTATGTCATTGGCGGATGCGTGTCTAGTTAGGATGAGTGAAATGGCGCGCGAATTGTCAGTTTTTACATTTGATAGAGATTTACAAATTTATCGGAGGCACGGGCGAGAGAGCATCCCGTTGGTTGGCCTTGAAATGTGCTAGAAATGTTCGACGAGAGTTTTGATGTAATTGTGATCGGTGCGGGGCACGCGGGCTGTGAAGCGGCTTCGGCCTCCGCGCGCCTTGGGGCGGAGACGGCTCTTGTCACGATAAATCTCGATCTGATAGGGCAGATGTCTTGTAATCCGGCTGTGGGCGGAATCGCTAAAGGCCATGTTGTCAGGGAGATAGATGCCCTTGGCGGCATTATGGGCCGAGTCATTGATCGAACCGGTATTCAGTTTAGACTGCTGAATCGTTCACGCGGACCTGCCGTTCAATCGCCGCGGGCTCAGGCCGACCGCAGTCTGTACAGAACCGAGATGCGTCGCGTACTCGAAGCAACGCCGGACCTGCATCTTCGCCAGGGGTTTGTCGTAGATCTAATTGTTGAGAATAATAAGGTTATCGGTGTAGAAATGCAAGACACACGCCGATTTGCAGCCAAATCGGTGGTTATTGCAACCGGTACATTCTTGAACGGGACGATACATACGGGCAAGCGTACTTTTTCGGCCGGCCGAGCGGGTGAGCCTGCCTCAATCGAATTGGCGGAGAGCCTGAAACGGCGGGGCTTTCCGGTTGGGCGTCTTAAAACTGGAACTCCACCTAGACTAGACGGGCGGACGATTGATTGGGACGCTTTTGAACCGCAACCGCCCGACGAAAACCCGGTCGCTTTCTCTTTTGCTACTGAAAAGATAGAGCAGCCGCAAATTCAGTGTTTTATTGGATATACGAGTGAAAAGCTGCATCAGACGATTCGCGATAATCTCCATCAATCGCCGCTCTATTCCGGAAAGATAAAAGGAATCGGGCCGCGGTATTGCCCGTCTATTGAGGACAAGGTCGTTAAATTTGCCGATAAGGACCGTCACCAACTGTTTCTTGAACCTGAAGGGTATAACACTAACGAGGTTTATCTAAACGGGTTTTCTACATCCCTGCCGTCGCCTCTGCAGTTGGAACTGCTTCGAATGGTCGATGGTTTCGCATCAGTGCAGATTATCCGGCCGGGTTACGCCATCGAATATGATTTCGTCGATCCGCGGGAATTGAATCCGACTATGGAATCGACGCGTCTTAAAGGCTTATTTCTTGCGGGGCAGATAAACGGTACAACGGGCTATGAAGAGGCGGCCTGCCAAGGGCTTTTGGCCGGTATAAACGCAGCATATGCTGTTCAAAAGCGCGGCCCGTTCACTTTGCGGCGTGATGAGGCCTATATCGGGGTTTTGGCCGATGATCTGATCCAGCACGGTGTCGACGAGCCGTACCGTTTATTTACCTCGAGGGCCGAAGCTCGGCTGACACTGAGACACGATAATGCGGATGAGCGTCTTTCACCGAAAGGCCGCGACGCCGGGCTTGTTGGCGACATGGATTGGGAAAGATTTAATAAAAAGCGTGACCGCATTGCGATTCTTCGAAATACGCTGGATCATACCCGATTCAAGCGTTCGTCGGTAGAATATGCGGGAATATCGCAGCTTTTGGGCTGCGACCTGGGTGACTCCATCACATTATCGCAACTGGCCATGCGCCAAGGCGTAACTTCGGAGTTGATCCGGCGCGTTCTTCCAGAAGATGTCCGGACGGAGGTCAATAGCGTAGAGCTTGAGACCGCATTAGCCGATTCACTCTACACGGGTTATATAGCCAAACAGAATATCGCTACCGAACGGGTAAATCATCACGATGCGCTAAAAGTGCCGGAAAGCTTCCAATTCGCTGCCATTGGCGGCCTTTCGCATGAAATGGTCGAACGGCTGGAACGTGCACAGCCTCAGACGTTTGCACAAGTCCGAAAGATTGCCGGCCTCACACCGTCGGCAGTTTCAAGCGTTCTTGTTTATCTCACGGCTCACAGGCCGGAAATTCACGATAAAAATTAGTTTGTGGTACATGCCACAATTTTCCTATACGGCGATTGTGGTACGTACCACAATTTCATAACCAACGCTCGTGGGTAAATGTGACGATTATTCTTAATCCTGCCGCTGTGCTAAATTAAAAAGCTGGTCGAATTAAAGAAATGGGCAAAATAATCGCCGTTGCGAATCAAAAAGGCGGTGTAGGTAAAACAACGACGGCAATTAATCTTGCGGCGGCATTGGCAGTCGAAAAGAAGAAAGTTTTGCTTGTTGATGCCGATCCGCAGGGAAACGCGACATCGGGATGCGGTATCGAGCGATCCAAAGATCGCAAGAACCTTTATCACGCCTTGATTTCCGGCGAATCGGTCAGGGATTTGGTGCTTCCGACGGAGATATCGACGCTTTGGGTGCTCCCGTCGGACAAAAACCTGGCCGGCATAGAAATAGAACTGAGCGAATCAACAGATAGAGGCCGCGTTCTTAGAAACCTTTTGGTCGAAATAAAGGATTATTTTCATTACATCATTGTCGATTGCCCGCCGTCACTCGGAATTCTTACGGTCAACGGACTGACTGCCGCCGATTCGCTTCTAATCCCTGTTCAATGTGAATATTTTGCACTCGAGGGGGTAACTGAGCTGTTTGAAACGCTTACGCGGCTTAAAAGAGAATTAAACCCTTCATTGGCGATCGAAGGGTTGCTGCTGACGATGTATGACGAGCGAACAAACCTGTCGGCAGCGGTGGCCAAAGACCTTCGGGATTTTTACGGCTCGCAGGTTCTGAATACAGTGATACCGCGAAACGTTCGCCTGGCCGAAGCTCCGAGCTTCGGGAAGCCAATCATTCTCTACGATCCTCGCTCGCGCGGGGCTGAAAGTTATTTTGACCTTGCAAAGGAGATCTTAAGTCATGGCTAGACAACCGCTTGGACGGGGACTAAGCGCTCTTTTGGGCGACGAATCGCCGAAGGACAATATTCTTGAGCTGGACATCGATCAGATCGAGCCGAATTCGGAGCAGCCGCGGACGCGATTTGCTGACGCGGCTCTCGACGAACTGGCCCAGTCAATAACCGCAAACGGTATAGTTCAGCCGATCGTCGTACGAAAAAACGGCGCCAAGTATCAGATAGTGGCCGGTGAGCGGCGTTGGCGTGCCGCACAACGTGCAGGTCTGAGGCGAATTCCAGTTGTTGTCCGTGAGGTTTCTGACGACAAGCTGCTTGAGCTCGCTCTGGTCGAAAACATCCAGCGGCAGGAACTGAATGCGGTCGAAGAGGCTCGTGCATTCCGCAAACTTATTGACACCATTGGACTTACGCAGGAAATGATCTCTCAGCGGATCGGGAAGGAGCGATCTTTGATTGCGACTTCATTAAGGCTTTTAAGGCTGCCGGCCGAGGTGCTGACTCTTATCGAGGAAGAGAAGTTGACCGCCGGTCACGGCCGAGCATTGTTGCTGTCCGACGACCCGTTGGCACAACGGCGAATTGCCAAATCCATAGTCGACCTTTCGCTTTCCGTACGCGAAGCGGAGAAGTTGGTGAAACGGTTAGGCAAAGCTAGCTCGCAAAATGTTGATAAGATTGTAGTTAAAGCGACAAAGGACGCAAACATAGTCTCTGCCGAGACGAAACTCCGCCGAAAGTTGGGGACGAATGTAAACATTGTGCCGGGAAAACGCGGCGCTGGAGGCAAAGTCGAGATCGAATACTACAACATGGACGATCTCGACCGTATTTATCAGGTAATAATTCAAAGCAAAGGCTAGACAGGAGGAATATGAAACGGCTTACAGAAATGGTTTCGTGCGCGGGTTGAGTGGCTAAACTCGCGCCGCGTGACCTTGCTCAAGTTTTGAGCAAACTTCCAGCACAAGATTCAAAAAATGTGATCGTCGGATTCGAAACATCTGACGATGCGGGAGTTTTTCGCCTAAATGACACGACAGCGCTTGTGCAAACGGTCGATTTTTTCACGCCCGTTGCGGACGACCCGGAGACTTACGGCCGGATCGCGGCAATTAATTCGTTAAACGATGTTTACGCTATGGGCGGCACGCCCTTGTCGGCTCTATCCATCGTTTGCTACCCGCAAAAAGGCGACTGGGAGATTCTCGGTAAGATACTTCTAGGCGGGCAACAAGCTCTAAATGTTGAGGGCGTTGTAGTTATCGGTGGCCATTCGGTGGACGATCCAGAGATGAAGTTTGGCTATGCGGTCACCGGCACGGTTCATCCCGATAAGGTCATTAGAAACTCCGGAGCCAAAGCGGGCGATGTTTTGATACTTACCAAACCGATCGGGACTGGAGCTATTAACACAGCGATTAAACATGGCGTAGCCAGCAAATCAACTGAGGCGGCGGCGATAAAGGCAATGACCACCTCAGCCGCTCGTGCATCTAAAGTTATGCAGAGTATCGGAGCAAACGGCTGCACTGACGTGACCGGGTTTGGACTACTCGGCCATGCATACGAAATGGCGAATGGAAGCCAGGTGACTATCGAGATCGAATCCGCCAAAGTCCCGCTGCTGCCGGACGTTTTGGAGTTGATCGCAAAGGGAATGCTGACACGCGGTGATAAGAACAATCGCGATTATGTCGGCGAAACGGTTAAGATTAACGAGAGTGTTTCGCGTGAAATGCAGAGTGCCCTGTTTGACCCGCAAACGGCAGGCGGCTTGCTTATCAGTTTGACGGAAGAGAATGCGTCGAGGTTTTTGGATGAAATGCCGGACTCGACTATGATCGGCCGGGTGCGAGCAGAAGATGGTTGCTTGATTGAGGTAAGTTAAGAAATAATTCTAAATTTCCTCGTGTTCGTTCTTGTTCCTGTTGATTCGTGGCCAGATTTAAATCTTTTGCCACGGAACAAGATGAAGAAGAACGGAGCAAGAGGAACAAGAAAGGGCGCAAGTCTGAGGTAAAAGCTTTGGTTTTGTTTATTTTTGA
>JANNGV010000124.1:0-3698 GCA_031404055.1 Chloracidobacterium sp. | reverse complement strand
GGCGGCAGGATGCCTTCGTTCATGGCAACCAGCGTTGCACCAATTCCGGCCGCGCCTGTTGCGCCTTGCGGGTGGCCGATCTGGGATTTCGTGCCGGACATTGGGATATCGTAGGCGTGTGAGCCGAAAGCGAGTTTGACGGCCTGAGTTTCGATGCGGTCGTTGAGCTGCGTCGAGGTTCCGTGCAGGTTTACGTAATCGATATCCTTGGGCGAGAGTCCGGCATCTTCGATCGCAAGTGACATCGCCCGTGCCGGTTCGATGCCGTTTTCTTCCAGTCGCACTCGGTGATATGCATCGCATGTGACGCCGTAACCGGCGATCTCGGCATAAATTCGCGCCTTGCGTGCCTGTGCACTTTCCAGCGACTCGAGCACAAAAACCCAAGATCCTTCGCCGATAACGATTCCCGAACGATCCTTTGAAAATGGGCGGCAGGCGCGTTCCGGTTCGTCGTTCCATTCCTTTGTGCAGACCGTCATCACCTCAAAGCCTTTCAAAATTCCGGGTGAAAGCGGCGAATCGACACCGCCGGCGAGCATCACGTCCTGCCTTCCGAGCGCGATATGCTGAGCGGCGTAAAATATCGCGTCGGTCGATGATGTGCAGCCGGTCGAGATAACGTGCGACAACCCGTGCAGACCGAAAACCATTGACAATTCGGAGGACAATCCACCGTGCGTAGAAGCCGGAATCGTATAAATACTTCCCTTGCCGGCATTGCCCGAAAACCAGTAGCCAAACTGCTTTTCGGTAAACGACAGTCCGCCGCCGCCCGTTCCGAGGATCACTCCGAAACGGCGCTTATCTTCCAATGAAAGTTCGTCTGTATTGATGGCTGAATCCGCGACGGCTTCGCGGGCGGCTGCCAGTGCGAGAGGGACAGTGCGTGGAACGTGCTGGCGGTCTTTGGGATTAAGCTCGGCTTTCCAATCAAATTCGGGTATTTCCGCCGCGATCCGAACATTAAATTCCGACGCATCAAAACTCTCGATTTGCCTTACGCCGCTCCTACCGGACTTCAACGATTCCCAATATCGCTCACGACCAATCCCGATCGGCGTAACGCACCCGAAACCCGTTATTACAACCCGCCTTGGAACCCCAAAACCACTAAACATAATTCGTTAACTCGAGAGTATCACAGCGGCGGCGGGATCATTTTTTCGGTTTTTTCCCAAGAGCGGCGGCAATTGCTTTTTCGGCCAAAGGGGCCATAATTCTGTATCCATTGGCGTTCGGATGAAGGCCATCGTCGGCCAAATCGGGACGGAGATAACCTTTCCCGTCTACTACTGCGGAAAAATAGTCCAGATAGACCAGTCCGTTTGTTTTGGCATACTGTTCAATCCATTTATTTAAAGCAATTATTTTCTCTAGAGGACGGTTCGTGCTCCTAACAATAGGTTGGCCGTCTTTGTTCTTATTGTAGTCGCTGATCGGCAATACGGACGCAATAACAACCCTGATATCATTTGCTTTCGCAAGCTCAACCATCGATTCGATGTTTGCCTCGATCGCCTCCAACGTCATAATACCGGTATTTCCCGCTATATCATTCGTGCCCGCGAGAATTACCACGGCTTTCGGTTTGAGATTAATTACATCAGGACGGAATCGGATCAGCATTTGAGGCGTCGTCTGTCCGCCAATGCCTCGATTCACGAATGAGTATCCGGGAAAATATTCCGACAGCTTCCATGAGTCAGAAATAGAATCACCCAGGAAAATCACTCGTTCCTCGCCGCCCGCCGCAGTCGGGAGTTTTGCGTTATCCGCAGCGTAACGGGCGAGATTTGGCCAGTCTTTCAGGCGGTTTTCTGCCCGTTCAACCCGCGCCTTGAGTTCATCGTATGTGGGGCTCTGGACACCAGTTTGAGCAAACTTCACCATCGAAAAACTACTAATCAGATAAAGTGACAGAATTGTTTTTCGCACCATAAACCTCCTTATTAATAGATTTCTATTTCGCCAGCTCCTCGCTGATCAAAGTGCGTAGATCCTGTTGATTCAATCGGGCGAGCATACGGCCATTAACAAAGAACGTGGGCGTTCGATTGACCTTGAGGCTGCGGCCGTCCTGCATGTCGCGGTCAATCTTCGCACCATGTTTCGGGTCTGCGACCGAGATCTTTAGTTGTTCGACATTTAATCCAAGCTCTTTTGCATATTCCTCGAATTTTGCCGAGGGTGCGGAGGCTGCTGCCGGCTGAGGGCCTGCTCCATGCACTTCGCCCCATTCCTTTTGTTTTTCGAATAGCTTGGCCTGCATCTCCCAATATTTTCCCTGCTCGCCCGCCGCCTCGGTGTATATCACCGCAATTCTCGCATTTTTGTGAAATGTGGCGTAGCGGGATACAAACCGTACCTTGCCGTCAAATTCTTTTAGAAGGGTTTTGACAATAGGGTGATACGCCGCACATGTTTCGCATTCCGGATCATAAAATTCGACTACCTTGACCTTTGCGTCCACCGGCCCAAGGCCCGGACTATCAGGCCGAACAAGCTCCGCCGCGACCTTGGCCGGAGCTACGGGAACGCTCTGTACAGACTTGCGATAATAACTGGCTCCAACCACACCCGCGATCACAACGAGGACTAAGAACGCCAACAATATCTTTACTTCTTTTTTCATAACTTCTTTTTTGGCTTATGTAAAAGCAAACAAACCGAAATAGCAATAAATCCCATTAAACCCATCAGCGGAATCGTTATAAATCCGAGCCATTCGATCTGCCTCTCCGTGCATGAAACTCCTTGCATGCAGGGCGAGAGGTTCTCAGGAATAACACCGTAATACAAAAGATTTTGATAGATCGAAACGGCTAGGCCGATTAAGGCCAGCGGCAATGCATATACTTTCCAACGCCCGTCACCCGTAGCTATGCCGATACCGATAATCAGGACTAGCGGGTACATAGCAATCCGCTGATACCAGCACAATACACACGGCGGCAACTCCATTACCTCGCTGAAAAAAAGGCTTCCAGCCATCCCGATCAGCGCCGTGACCCAAGCCGCATACGGCAGCAACTCGTTCAAGCCGCTGCCCCGATCCGCGGCAATTTGCTCCGCATTCTCCATTCTTAAATTAAAACATTATATCGGGGAAATCTCCGAATTGTCAGGCGGGTTTTGAAGCGGGTCGTTTCTTTTTTGTTGAAATCGATTTGACGACCGTCGTACCTTTTGAGGCGGATTCCATATTCTTTGCACGGGCCAGAGAATTGATGTGTGCCTCGTTCAGCAGTTCTTTCGCGTAGTCGGCGGGGAAATCTTCCTTATTTGTAACACGGATGAACCGGTACTGCTTACCATTACCTTCGAGAAGGCGTTTAGGATCGTTTAGAAACGATCCCCAATAGAAACCAAATTGCACGCATTTATTATTATAAATGGCAATGGTTGAAAAAGTGTCGCTCGTACGTCCTGACGGAGTCCACCCAAATGCCAACGCGTTCGGCCCATCATAGATCTGCTCATTGCATTCCGGGTATAGATCCCACACGAATTCGCGAAGCCACAGTGCCAGATCGACAATAGAAGCGTCAAAGGGCTTTAGAAATTCCGAAAGATCTGTTAAATCTTCTTTAGCCACGTCTTCATCTTGGTGCAAAAAAATAACTTCCTGCGGCAACAGCGTCGCGTATTTCCTGAATTATCTTAGCCTTATTTTTTGTCGTCGCGAAACGCTTAAC
>JANNGV010000123.1:0-2716 GCA_031404055.1 Chloracidobacterium sp. | reverse complement strand
GTCTCAATACTGGCAGAAAATAGATAACCGCTGTCGAAATTACGATTGCGATCGTGCATGCTATGCCGCCCTCTATACCGTAAGTTTCGCCGGTCAGCCATGTCGGGCCTTTGTCGATCTCTTTTAATAAAGGTGCGGTTGTGATCTCGGTTAAACCGCTGACCTCTATGCCGAAGACGGCTCCTTGCACCCAGTTCCACATCAAATGCATGCCCCAAACAAACCACAGATCGCGTGTCTTGAGATATGCGACACCAAACCAGAAGCCCGCGAGGATTGTATTAAGCATCGAGATAATCCCGGCACTCGGATTGCCCGCGTGTACCAATCCAAAAAATGATGACGTAAGTATGACGGCCAGCCAGCCAAGATCCGAGCGGCTGAAAGTTTGAAGTATATAGCCTCGAAACAGGGCTTCCTCAAAAGCGGCGGCAACCGCAAACACGGTAAACGAACCGCCGAGAGTCAGCAGTATCGCCGTGCTTCCGTGGTCAGGGTTTGGCGTAAATCGCAGTCCGCCAAAGGTAACCGCGATCAATACGGCAAAGCCGATTGTTGCCGAGCCGATCAGTACGCCAAGGACTAAATGATTCGCCCAGAGTTTTGTAAACCACGCGCCGAGAGCACGAAACGAAACGCCCTCGAGTAGCTTGCCGCAAAGCCAGCCGACCAGAAGGGCCGCGAAGAGCGACGTTGCGCTGTTGACGGTTAGAAACAAAATAGAGCCCTGGCCGGCCGGGATGTTGGCAGCCGTGAGAATGGAGCGAACGATACCGCCGAGTGCGACCGCAAGCACAACAAATCCGACCAAAAAGATAGTAAATCGCCATCCGCTGCGCAGTATATTCCGGCGGTCAACGAAAATTGACTTCAGTTCCATAAGTTACAACGAGTTTAAAGAATCGGACTGCGTCTGACAACGGCCGGAAATCGCGGGCGACATTTGTGTTAAACTTAGCCTCGTGGGAAAGGAGCCGCTACAAAAACAAAGCCGTATATCGCCGTGGATATTAGGCATTTCCGTCCTGGTTTTCCTGACGGTTTTGGTCTTGCTTCAATCGTCCAATCTCTGGAAAACTTTCACGGTCGATACGGCCAGCGACACGTTGCTTTTATACGCGCTTTCTTCGCTTAATTTCATTGCATTTGTAATTTTCGGATTTATATTTCTACGCAGCATCATCAAGCTGGCGCGCGAGCGGCGGGCGTTTCAGCTCGGAGCGCGAATAAAGACGAGGCTGCTGCTATATTTTGCCGCGATCAGCCTGCTGCCGATCATCGCCATGGCCGGTTTTTCATATCTGTTTATGAACCGGGCAATTGAGCGTTGGTTCGTGCAAATTCCGGAAAATGTCGTGCGTCTGCCGCGTGAAGTGGAGGATCAGGCATTACAGGTCCAATCGCAAAAACTTCATGAAACCGCTCAGATGCTCGGAATGCTGTTGGAAAAAGGTCTAGCCAATGGCTCCGATTTCAAGGCAATCGCCGATGCCGGAAATCTGACGCTGATTGAGCTGATCACCAAAGACAACAAAACGCTTGAGCGGGTTGAAAGGTCATTGCCCGCCGATCAAAAGGCGGAAATGGACCGCGTCTTGGCGGGTATTCGCTTCGGAGGGCCAGCCGACTCCAGCTTGCATGACGACCGGGGGTTCGATGCCGCCATTGTAAATCTCTCCGGTGGACGGAAGCTTTTAATCGTACCGAATCTCGCGGAGGACAAAGGAATCGGGCAGATGGTTGACAGTTCTCTGAGTGAGCTTGACCGTCTGAAAGACCAGCAGATCGTGGTGCAGCAGGTCGGATTTTTGACTTTAGGCGTGCTGACGTTTCTGCTCATCTTTGCGTCGTCATGGACAGCGTTTTACATCGCCCGCGGGCTAACCGTGCCGATCAAGGCTCTTGCTGTCGGTGCCGACGAGATCGCGCAGGGAAACCTTGCTTACCGCGTCGATGTTCTCGCCGAGGACGAGCTTGCTTTGCTCGTTTCGACCTTTAATCAGATGTCGTCGAAGCTTGAAGAGAACTCTGCGGAATTGAACGAAGGCCGAAGATACATAGAGACTGTTCTGCAATCGCTGCCGACCGGCGTGATCTCGTTTGATTCGGATGAAAGGATTAGCACCATCAACCGGGCAGCGATCAATATGCTGAAGCTGGAAGATGCTGATTTTAAGCGGTTTACGTTAGGCGAGTTGGTAAACGCGGAGAACAAAATTATTCTCGACCGGCTGATTTCGAGGGCAAAACGCATTGGCCGGGCCTCCGAGCAGACCGTGCTGCAACGCGAGAATGCGAACGGAAGTTCCGAGGCGGAGGCGAGCATGCCGGTAGCGCTGACGGCCTCCGCTCTGCCGGACGAGAGCGGCGCGGTGCTTGTGATCGAAGATCTGTCGGAGCTGATTTCGGCACAGCGGGCGTCGGCCTGGCAGGAAGTGGCTCGCCGGATGGCACATGAGATAAAGAATCCACTGACTCCGATCCAGCTTTCGGCTGAGAGAATAGCGAAGAGATTTTTTGACGCTGAGACGCGGAGACCCGGAGAAACTGTGGCGGAACCGTCTGCATTGGCGGGTAGTTTAGTCCGGGGCGTTGAAAATGTACCCCTCATAAGTTCAGACCAAACCGCGAAGGTTGTGAAGGAAGGCACCGATACCATACTACGCGAAGTGCAGAGCCTTAAGGCAATGGTAGATGAGTTCTCGCGTTTTGCGAG
>JANNGV010000122.1:0-3298 GCA_031404055.1 Chloracidobacterium sp. | reverse complement strand
TATCGGCAAACGCGAAAAATAGAAGAGCGACGCCCTGAAGCAGCATCCCGGCAAACAGCCTGTGTTTTTTGTTGAGATGGTCGGATATTTTCCCGTGAATAATTGTCCGATCTCCCAAACAGCAGGATATATCGCGGTGACAAGTCCGATCTCGGCAATGCTAAACTGCTTTTGTGCGAGAAGGATGGGGAACAAGCCCCAAGCCATTCCATCACTGCGTTATTTATCAATCCGGCCTGCGTGGCCGATCCGAGATTGCGGTCAAATGGCGTGGTATCGCAAAAGAAGTTGTAGAGTTTACGGGTCTTATGATCGACGGAATCCTTCGCGACGTGCTGCCGCGTTTCATGGATAAAGAACCAACTCGTCAATAACCCAGTAACTGACAGAAAGATACCAATGTAGAACGGATACGGCCTGAGTCCACGGCTCTAAGTTTCTTCAGATTGCTGATACGTCGCCGCTAGCTCGGTCGAGCTAAGAGCGTTGCATGTTGCAGCTAAACGCTGGATACTGAAGGCCGATTTTGGCAAACCGCCCAATTCCGTTCTAGCTAGAGAGGCTTTTGGATTCTTTCAGAAAGAAAAAATGCCCGACGACCCGTCTTCTCCACAAGCTCGGAAATTGTAAGCCTTTCGTGTGCCCAAAAGGCCAACCAGATTCGTCAATAAAGAAGGGAGATTCCTGTAATAAGCTATGAAAACCTATCGGCTTTGCTCGGGTGCGATAGGTCGTGAGCTCAAATCTCGTCTCCCGACCAACAAAGGCCTTGTCTTTTTCTTTTTTTCGTTCTGCTGAGTAAATATTATTTTTGGGTTTTCTCAGCGTCCTTTGGAGCATCCTCAATAAGCTCGTCTATATCGGCAACTCCAGGCTCAACGGCTGACGGATGCATCCTTTCGCACAAACGAACGCCCACAAATTGATTCGCATAAACGACTGCGGCGGCGGCTGCGCAAAAAATTACCGCCGCGACCGGAGCCAACGAAAATCCGCCCTCCCAAAGCCCGTTTGCCTTTTTAAATTGAAAAAACGATTGTTCCAGCAAAACGAAGCGGACGACAATAAATATTGCGAAATAGATAAATGTCGTCCACATAGCACATGAGAGGCGTGATTTTACAAGCACGGCATTGGCGACCACCAGCAGGGCGATCGACGAGATCCAAAGAAACATCCAGGCATTCCCAGAATGATAAAGGTAGCCTTCGACAGCGGCCAGCGGGGAGCCGATACTCTGCAGCCAACTCCACGAATAATAGGTGAGGGCAGCCATTACGACCGCACTCATAGCCAGAACTAACAGATAGATTCTTTTCCACATATTCGCAAGCTTCAGCCAATCTCCTCAAACAATCTTGCCGGTCTTATCCTGTTCATTCCGATTGCTAGTATCTCGTGTTTAGCATTCTGATTACGGAACGAGATGACCAAGAAGGAAAACAGCGAAAAAGATTAAGAAGATCGAGCTATCACCTATTTCGATTTCACGGTCAGGTAAATTACCTGGCTGCCGCGTGCGATAAGCAGAAGGATCGGCTTATCACCCGCGCCGTTCAGTGCGGCTTGCACGGCATCAACGGTGGCGACAGGTTTGCGGTTAATTTCTATAATAACGTCGCCGCGGGCTATACCTGCCTCGGCCGCAACACCAGTCGGATCAACTTCCGTAACAACCAGGCCTTCGGTCCCGGCCGGGACGCCGAGCTGTTTTGATGTCTCGGATGTCAACGGCTGCAGGCTCAAACCGAACTTGCCGTTTTCACCTGTTTTTGGTTGATCTTCGGCTTTGGGATCGTTGTTCCTCGCCGTCTGAGCTGTATCGAATTCATCAAGCGTTGCAGTGAGCTCCAGCGGATTGCCGTCCCGAATAATGGACAGTTTGATCTCGGTACCGGGCATGGTTCCGGCCACCTTGTTGCGTAGTACGTTGCTGTCCTCGATCTTTTCGCCGTTAATCGCGGTGATGACATCGGCCCGTTTGACGCCCGCCTTATCGGCAGAGCTTCCGGCCTGCACATTGCTGACCAGCACGCCCGCCCTTTCCTTGAGTTCAAGAGCTTTTGCCAGGTCATCGTCAATGTTTCGGATGTTGACGCCGAGCATTCCGCGACGAACGCGCCCGTCCTTCAGGAGCTGCTCCATCACGGACCTTGCCATATTCGACGGTATCGAAAATCCGATGCCGATGTTCCCGCCGCCGCTCTCGGGCGGTGACAGGATCTGCGAATTTATGCCGATCAGCTCGCTGTTCAGATTGACTAGAGCACCGCCGGAATTACCGCGATTGATCGGAGCATCGGTCTGCAAAAAGTCTTCAAAGCTCTGCCCGTCGCTCAATCCGGTGCGGCGTCCTTTGGCCGAAATAATTCCAGCCGTTACAGATTGGCCGATGTTAAGCGGATTGCCTATGGCGAGGACGATATCGCCAACCCGCACATTATCCGAATTGCCCAATGTCAGATATGGCATATTTTGCGCCTCGATCTTCAGCACTGCCAGATCGCTTGGCTTATCGGTGCCGACGAGTTTGGCCTCGAATGTCTTATTGTCGCTGAGCAGAACAGTGATTTTGTCGGCACCGTCAACCACGTGAGCGTTGGTCAGGATCGTGCCGTCGGCACTGACGATAACGCCCGATCCGGCACCACGCTGCTGCTGCGGGCGCGGGCCGCCCCGCGGAACGCGAAACTGTTTGAAAAAGTCATCTTCGGGTCCCTGCGGGGTCTGTACGCTCCGTTTCGACGTGCCTTCCGCAAGAATCCGAACCACCGCGGCCGAGGTTTTCTCAACCACATCGGCGTACGAGGTCCGCACGCCTTCGACAACCACCGGTGCAGGAGCCGCCACCGGTTGTTCGGGCACAACGGGCGCATCCTGACCAAATAAACCGGTTTTGCAGCTCGAAGCCAACAAGCCGGATAAAATCAATATTATTACAGCGAATTTATTACTAAACATCGGAAAGTTCTCCTAAGGGTGCTTCTACACGCACATTTTACTTGAAACGCACGTTTATTGAAAGAGACAGATTTTATACGCAGTGAGGGAATGGGAAGTTCGAAAAGTTAAATAAAAACGTTCGAAATGGAGAAGCGCATAGGCATTTTAACTCGACAAAAAGAGCCGGGGAGGTACGGCAGAGCTGCCCCGTTTCTTAAAGAATACTCCGGAATAAATGAAAACTGATAGCTGAAAACTGATAATTAATCAATGCTTTCCTAATTCTAAGCCGCTTTATGCGGCTTCATATCCCAAAGCACATAGACGATCAGCCATAATCCGATCGACTACGCGA
>JANNGV010000121.1:0-4008 GCA_031404055.1 Chloracidobacterium sp. | reverse complement strand
GCCGCGTCCATGAGCAGGAGACGTTGCCACGTCGATGATTCGCGTAGCTCCGTGCTGCTTAGCTTTTCGATCAACTCGCCGCGCTTGGTTTTAACGGCATAGCGGACCTCGCCGATGCGTTCTGAAAAGAACTTTTCCGTGCCGTCAGCCTTCGTAAACGTCGATCCGATGGCATTTTCAAGGACAAGCTCGGACTGCTCGTTCGAATAGTCGATCCGCCCACTCGTTGACGTTATCAGACGCACTGTTTTCGTCTTATCATCCTCATTGTAGATAAAGATATTCTTCCAGGTGCCGTTTGAGATATCGCCGTCTTTGACATAGATCGTGTATCCAGCAACCTCCGTATTAAAAACACCCGGCTCGATTGGCGATTCAAGCTTGTAAAGCGCGGTCTGTAAGGCTACCTGGCGGACAATGCCGGCGGCGATCGGCACACCTTTTAGATTGATGAAGAACGCAAATATCGAAAGCAGAATGCCGAGCACAATAATCGGGGCCATGATCTGAAAATTCCCCACTCCGGCCGCCCGGATCGCGACCAGCTCACTGTCGCCCTGCATTTTGGTCAGGCCGATTATGACCCCGACCAGCACGGCCATCGGGCATGTAAACGCGATCACGTTCGGTACAAGTGCGAACGTGAGCTGCCAGACGAGATTCGTAGGAATATTGACGCTAAAAAAGATGTCGGAAAAGCGGCTCGCCTGCTGCACGAAAAGAATTACGCTGAGCAGCAGCCACGAAAATATAAAGTACGGCAAAACCGCACCTATCAGGTATCTAGAAATTGTCCAGCTAAATCGCATGACTCTGCTATGAGTTTACCGCCAACGTCCGCTCATTCATAAGGTCGCGGCCTACAACCTGCGTGATGATACTACGGAGAATGGCTGAGAGTTCGATGACGGTTTCTATGCGATCATTTGTTAGCTCGAGAAATTTAGGAGGCGGAAGTTTTTGCACACTGTGGAAAACTTCAAGATGAAGCGGCGATATGGGCGAAAGACGGCGTGTCCGTAGACAATATCCGCATATAAGATGAAAGTCAGGCCGAAGGGACGCCGGTTCGTTAGCTGCAAGTGCTCGTTCGCATTCGTCGCAGCGGCTCCAATCGGGCAGATACCCGCCGAGGCGCAGCAACCATAGTTCAAAATAAAGTCTGATCGCGGCGAGTTGATCGGTGCTTTCCAACGCCGCTTCTAGACATGCTTTTGTCATTCGGTAGAGCGTTTCGCTCGGGTCGTGCGGCGGAACAAATGCCATTAAGAGATCCGCGAGGTATGAGAATGTGTGCAGGAATTCAGGATCGCTGGCCGCCGAAAAGCATGATCTGATGAGTTCGACCTGTTGAATCGCTACAAGTTCGCGCTCTTCTTTCTGAAAATAGGAAAGCTGTACGGTGGAAAAAAGCTCGAGTGTGCTTCCAAAACGGCTGTTCAGCCGCTTTGCTCCTTTCGCAACGCCACGGACAATGCCATGCTCCCGTTTAAAAAAAACGACGATCCGGTCAGCCTCGGCCAAATTATAGCTTTTTAGAACAAGGCTTTCGGATTCAAATACAGGCATGTGCTGAGTATAGCTCTCCGAGCATATTCATAAAACGTGAGGACAAGGTCATTTCTTGATTCATCATTCCTGGTTCCTCGTATTCTGTGGTCAAAATCAGATCACCGAATAAGATGAATAAGAATGAACAAGAAAATTACGAGAGTAATCAGAGCAGTTGAGCAGTCAAGCTATACCGTTTCGCGATGGGCAGAATGGATCATGGGATAAAATAAAGCACCCAGGCGATCAGAAGGCTTATGCCGACGAACTGAAGAAATGTCTTACCGCCGTACCAAAGCCTTTCTTTCGGAGTGCCGGGAGCGAAAACGCCGAAGCATATCGAGACAAAGAACGAGAAGCCGATGAGGTAAAGGAAATGTGTCATTTCTTCCTCCCAAAATAAATATCGAGAGCGTCCATAACCGCCAGATAGTTCAGCAGGCCGGCCGTTTCGAGAAACCGGCCGCCGTATTCGAACGTTGCCAAAGCGGCTACATTCGGCTTCGGCTCGACCGAAGCGAGAAAAGCGACCAGTGCACCGAGGCCGTTGCCGGCTTTTGCGAACACATTAAGCATATAAAGCAGGGAGCCGTCCTTGAATTCAAAGCCGGGATAATATGCGCCGCCGCTGAGAATGGCGATGATAAACATCGTCCAAATTGCTCCGGCGATAATAAGGCCGCGTTTCGTCCTTTTTTGTACAAAATGCCCCGCACCGGGAAAAAACCAGGCAATTAAGCCAATAATTACAGGATTATTCATCAATAAACGCCTCGTTTTACTTCAAAACTACTTTAACTGTCGGCATATAGACCACTCACCTAACAATTGAACTTTGCTCCGTAAAAACTCTGAAGGAAGCAGTTACCACGTAAGGAGCAAGATCTAACGTGATACATTACATTTCATATAATATTTCAATATCACAGCATGTTGTACGCACTTAAACCATTTTGCAGCTTAATTTACCGCACCGTACTTCACTCACCGCCTGATGCTCCAGACCTAAAATTTCGTGTTTTAGCACAGGTTTCAACAAACCGGTCAAATATCGCTTTTGATAATACGTCAGTTTTCCAAGAGAGTTCAGGATGCCACTGAACTCCAAAAACAAACCGGCCCGAACGAATGTCTTCGATGCATTCGATAACGCCGTCGTTTGCCCATGCGGTCGCAACCAAATTCTTGCCAACAGAACGTATAGCCTGATGATGGTGAGAATTTACTTTAACCGCTTCCGATGTCTCGGCGGCCACCAGCGATGCCAAAATTCCGTGCTCCGCTATCCTTATGCGGTGCGAGTTTCGATCCATCGGCTTTCCCTGCTCGTGTTTGACGCTATTTTCAACCTGCGACTCGATATTTTGTATCAGACTCCCGCCCCGCGACACGTTCAGCGATTGCATCCCGAAACAGATTGCAAAGACGGGAAGCCCAAGTCTTTCCGCCTCCGCAAGCACAAGAAGGTCCGTTTGGTCTTTCTCCGGCACGACTCGGCCCAATTTCGGGTGCGGATCTTCGCCGTAATGAGCCGGATCGACATCGCTATCGCTGCCGGGCAGCAAAATGCCGTCCAAACCGCTCAAAGCCTCGGCGATGTATTCCGGTTTCGGTATCAACGACAGATGAACGGGGACCGCTCCAGACGCCTCAAGGCCTTCGCTGTAATCGCGGCCCAGATAAAAACGCCGTGTTTCGAGTTCGAGCCGCATCGTCAGCCCTATTCTCGGTCTGTATGCCATAAACTACTCAATGTTCAAACAAATTGAAGCTGTCTGTCAATTTGAGCATTTGAAATTAAAGACTTATCATTTTCTGTGATTGCAAAAGCCAGTTGAGTGAATGCAGAAGCTCGTACATTAGTGAGGGGCACAGGTTGTTGCCGTAGCCCGCGCGAAGTAGGGACGTAACCGCTGATTGCAGTAGGCACACGGTCGGTATCTTTCTTTGTTCTAATGAGAAAATTATTTATGGAAACCAAAATTGAAAAAGAAGTGCGTTACTTGAAAATCTACGCTGTCGCTAGCACGCTGTTTTTTGCAGTATTTTTTCTTTCAGCTTTCACCGTTGGAAATAATAAGAAGTTTGCGGAAATAGATGTCGAGCGAATTAATGTTGTTGAAAAAGACGGCAAGCTGAAAATGGTTATTTCCAACCGAGAACGCCAGCATCCCGGCACTATGGACGGCAAATACTATAAAGAACGTGAAGGACAGCGACCTGCCGGAATGATTTTCTTTAGCGAGAAAGGTGATGAAGTCGGCGGATTGATTTTTGACGGTGATACAGGCAAAAGACATGGCGGTTCACTTACATTCGACAAATTTCGCGGCGACCAAACCATTCAATTCCTCCACGCTGAAGTTGCTGATGGAAACTATTTCGCCGGCTTGAAAATGAATGACCAAAACACGCCATTGACTGATCTAATTTCTAAACTTGAAGAAGTAAAAAAAC
>JANNGV010000120.1:0-4743 GCA_031404055.1 Chloracidobacterium sp. | reverse complement strand
GATTATTCCATCACCGAATGCGTTGCCATCCGAAAGAGTGTCGAAATAAATGGTGATATTGTCCAGTATTTCAGTGGCCGAATGCGAATGATACAGAGTTTGCCGAAACTGCGCCCCGCCGACAAGGCCTTTTGTGAACTGTCCGGCGAGCTGCTTCATTTTGCCAAGCGCGACTATCTCGGGCATTTCGACGCGAAGCATCTCGAAAAACTCCAGAAGCACGGCCTTCTTTTCGGTCAGATCGGGCTGATATGGCTCGCGGCCTTCCATCGCATCATGGATTTGGCGAAATATCCACGGGTTTTGCATCGCACCGCGACCTATCAAGATGCCATCGGTGCCGGATTCCCGCCAACGCCGCAGGCCGTACTCGATGGTCGTGATATCGCCATTGCCTGAAACCGGAATTTGTACCGCTTCCTTTACCTGTTTGATAAGATCCCAGTTCGCGAGGCCCTTGTAACCCTGTTCGCGGGTGCGGCCGTGGACCTGAATGTGCTCGACGCCGCATTGCTCGGCCATTTTGGCGACATCGACGACATTTATGGTCGAATCTGAAAAACCGGTGCGAAGCTTCAACGTTAGCGGGATCGTGATGGCTTTCTTTATCTCTTTGAGAATTTCCTCGAGCCGCGGCATGTCTTTTAGAAGCCCGGAGCCGCCGCCGTTCCTGACCACTTTCGGGGCGGGACAGCCGCAATTCACGTCCAGAATATCGGCGCCAACCTCCTGCGCCATCTCGGCGCCCATCGCCATTCGCGGAGCCTGGCCGCCAAAGATCTGTACGGCAAACGGACGCTCTTCCTCGTCAAACACCATCTGCCGCTTAGATTTTGGATTGTGGCGAGTAAGGCCCTCAACAGAGATAAATTCCGAAACAACCAAACCCACACCACCCCGCCGTTTAATAAGACGGCGGAAGGTGTAGTCCGTCACCCCCGCCATCGGCGACAGGATAAGCGGCGGATTTATTTCGATATTGCGAATCTTAAATGGTTTCACAATAAATGTTCAGAAAGGGTCAGTCCGTCAATAAAACGAAAGTCTTTTAGATTACTGAGAGAGATCATTTTCAATGCAGGTGGCCGCAATTACCGCGTCGGGCAGCATCAACCCGTGACTCTTCGAGTAATCCCGAACGAGTTGAATGGACAGCGATGAAATAGCTCGGTCAAAATGGATAAGATCAAAACGAGTCAAATATTTATCGATCTCCCGCACTTCACTCGTGTTTTTCGCACCTTGAATCAATTCCAGATAAACGATCGTGTTAATCGCCGGTCCTGAGTTTTCGACAAATGCTTTCAGTTTTATATCGCCTTTGAAAATGGCTACAAAAATATTTGTGTCCGCTAACTTCTTAATCATCGGCGCGATCACGGTTCCAATCCTGTCTCAGCTTACGTGATATTTCCTCCGCCGACTCTTTGCGATCAGCCCAGAGGCCAAGGATCTTGTTGTCATCGATACCGTTGGCCTCTTTAACTAACACCTCAAGTTTCTCCAAAACTTCATTTGCCGAGTCCTCGGAGACAATTCTATAAGTTCTCTTCACTCGTTGCGGCACTTCTATCGTTATCTGTCCCATAGTGTCCGTAATTATATCACGCGGCAGCAAGCGTCGTGTCTCAAATTGGGAGCGACATCTGCCACCGATCACTTTCAGGATTAATTAGTTGGATTCTTATCTGCACACCGATCAAAAATAGCTTAACACAGTCATGAATAAGGGTTTTGCGGCAGGTATGACGACTTTTCGTTCAAGACCTTTGAAATTTAACATTACTTGATTTGTTTTTCGCAGACGATAGGAATTATAATCCGCTAGCTTTAGTTCAGTTAACCTCTTTTTGACTTTTTTGTAACATTGCTTTCAATCGCGAACTATGTTGCGGTCGGGCAAAGCAAAATCAATTTTTGTAAGAAGGAAAATTATATGAGTTATATGAGAACACATCTGCGGTTAATTTTCGCATCCGCGTTTTTGTTACTGTCCGGCATCGCCGCACTCGCCCAATCGCAGGCTACGACCGGTACGATACAGGGAACGATCGTCGATCCGAACGGAGCTGTTGTCAGCGGAGCCTCCGTCAATGTAAAGAACGTTGATACCGGATCCGAACGAACCGTCACGACCAATTCCGACGGGTTTTTCACGGCCCCATTGCTTCCGCTCGGCAAGTACCGCGTCACAACGGACGCGTCGGGCTTTTCGAAGTCTATACTTGAGAACGTCGATGTAAATGTCGGCCAGACACTAGCGTTGAAGATCGATATGAAGATCGGCTCCGCAACGGAAACTGTCGATGTTTCGGCCGAGCCGGACAGCATCGATACCGCGCGAACCGAGCTTTCTACACAGATAAATGAGCGTTCGGTCGAAAACCTGCCTATCAATCGCCGCGATTTTTCGCGTTTTGCGTTGCTTACGCCCGGCGTTTCGATCGTTCAAGGCCCGGACGGCGATGAGATTACGATTAACGGCCAGAAAGGCATTCAAAATAATGTTTCCATCGACGGTGCCGACTCAAACAACCCGTTCTTTGGCGAGCAACGCGGAGGACAGAGGCCGGCGTTTACGATCAGCCTGGAATCGGTCAAGGAATTTCAGGTAGTTCCGGTTGGCGCTTCGGCGGAATTCGGCCGTAGTTCGGGCGGATTTATAAATGCCGTAACCAAATCGGGAACTAACAAGTTCTCCGGTGCCGCATTTCTTTTCTTTCGCAACCAAAGCCTGTCCGGACAAAACCCGGACGCGGTCGATGCCGGACTTCCTACCGAAGATTTCACTAACTACCAATTCGGCGGAAACGTCGGCGGGCCTATAAAAAAAGACCGGGCGTTTTTCTTTTTGGCATACGAACGGAATGACGGCAAAAGCAGCAAGCCAAATTTTATCGATCCACGCCTTGTGACGATTTTCGCGACGCGATTCAACTCGCCCGGTGAGCAAGGAATTATCAACCGCACCAATATCGCCGATGTGCTTCTTGCTAAGGTTGACGTTCAGGTTAATAAGAACAACCTTCTGACAATGCGTCATAATTACAGCCGAGCCGAACAGGTTAATGGGACTTTCGACGTGCCGACCTGGGGAACGAGCGCGAACGGACGCGAAACGGATAACGCAAACTCATTCATCGGCCAACTTGTGACTAACTTTTCGCCGACTCTGCTGAATGAATTTCGCTTTCAGTGGGCAAAGGAAGAGCGCCCCAGATTCTATGACGGCCCCGACCTGCCGGACACCACCATCGGAACATTCGATGGTTCTATCTCTTACAGGTTTGGAAGACCGTTCTTTTTACCGGTGCCGTCAGATGACGTTCGTCTGCAGTTTACCGACAACTTTACGGTTATTCGGGGAAACCATGCGATCAAGTTCGGTGCCGACTTCAACCGCACCAGGGTGTCTCAAACGTTCATCGGTTTTGCCCGCGGCCGGTATATTTTTGCCTCGTCGTTAAGCGATATAAATGTTTCGATAAACGGGTTTATCGATTACATCAACGGCGTAAGTGCCAGCGCTCTTGCTCTTTATCTACAGTTTGCTCCGATCGGCAACCGGACGGTCGAAGAAGCCGGAACCCAGGCGTACACGACAATCGAGCCCGGCCTCTACGTTCAGGACAATTGGCAGGTTCGGCGTAATCTTACGTTGAACCTCGGTTTCCGTTGGGAAGCTCAGTTTCAACCGGACCCGATAAATGATCCGACTCAGACCAGATACGGACAATTTCTGAATGATCCGCGATTCCCGTCCGATGGCACGATTCCTGATTTTACCGACGGCTATTCTCCGCGGCTGGCGCTTTCATGGTCACCGGGCGACGACGGCAAAACGGCTATTCGACTTGGTGCGGGTCTTTACTACGCTCGTATCCCGGGACTTGTCGTCGCGGGGCCAAGAAACACTGACGGAGCAATTGCCGGAAATATTTTCTTTGCAAACTTCCTGTGCAGCGGAACCGCTCCTGGCGGACTCGGCGGTCTCAATGGCTGTCCCGCATATCCAGGCATTGTGCCGACGGCGGGCTTTAACCCGTTCAATCCGGGCATAGCGGTCTTCGAACGCAACTTCAAAAACCCCCGAACGATTCAATATAGTGCGAGTGTAGAGCGCGAAGTTTTTAGGAACGCCTCAGTCCTGGTCGCTTATAATTATGCAAAAACTGACCGTCTGACCCGATTTGTTGATCGCGGAAACGGAGCATTATACGGCGGAACATCACCTTTTTCCCGTGCTAACGGTTCTGGAATCGGCGAGATTCGATCTACCGAGAGCTCGGCCAAATCGCTTTATCAGGGTGTAACTTTCACGCTGAACAGGCGTTTTGCTAATCGTTACCAGTTCCAAGTTAACTACCTGCTTTCGTTCGACAAATCCGATGATGACAACGAGCGCGACCCCTTTACGTTCCGGTACGCGGATGTCAATAACTTCAAACCGGAATACAACTGGTCCGATCGCGATCAGCGGCATCGTTTCAATGCATTTGCAACATTCCTGCTGCCGTTCGATATCAATATTTCGCCTATCGTACAAATACGTTCCGCTCAGCCGCGTTCCCTTAGGCCGATCAACCAGGCAGGGCCGTCTCCGATCAGGCGAAACACCGAACGATTGGAAAACGAATTTTTCACTCTTGATACCCGTGTATCAAAAACTTTTAAGTTTACCGAAACGATCGGACTTGAAGGGATTTTTGAAGTCTTCAATCTCTTCAATAATCGCAACCAGCG
>JANNGV010000119.1:0-9421 GCA_031404055.1 Chloracidobacterium sp. | reverse complement strand
CGGCGCTGTTCGACGCCCAGCAGCTGATGCTCACCGACCGCAGCTTCCTCGACCGCGTCGAGGGTGAGATCGCCGACGGCGCCACCTTTTCGCTTTTACGAAGGGCGACGTTGGCCCGCTCTTCCTTTTCCAATGAAAAGCTAAGTTGTGAAGCATGCTGTTCGGCTTCCAGACGACGTCCACGCTCTGCTTCGGCTTTCTCGCGTTCCGCATCCTCCACTTGGGCGATGGCCGTGTTTATTTCGCCAATCGACTGTCTGTAATTCACAAAAGCCACACCAAAAGCTAACAATGCGATCGCGGCTGTGACCAGATCTCCATAATTGACGAGTTTGAATATGATGCCAGCTATGCCGGCGCCGACGATCTGGGTCATCGAGCTTGAGAAACAATACCTTTTCCACGTTTGCCACAAACTTGTTCCATCCTTAAGCGAATGGAAAATCGCGGCGAATGACGAGGACATCAGAAACTGTGAAAGAGCAAGAATTCCAAGAAGCGTTATTAAATGCTGAGTCCTATTTGGGGTGAAGTCATCGTCCAGGAGCCGCGGAAGCGAGAGCCAAACCAAGTAGGTGGTCGCGGTTGTGATGGTATTTATTGCAACGTTTGTCGGGATCATTAACTGTCCCAACCTGAAACCCGTGTTTTTGAGGTAAAAACAACTGGCAAACGTTTCGGCTGCCGCCAGGATTATTGCCGCCTCGCCGCCGTACAAAAGAAACGCCACAAAAATAAGCGAATCGCCAAAACTGATCGCAAACTTTGAGCGGGGAAGCGTCAAAGTCATTCGCGGCGCTATGAACAGACTCATTAGCAGAAGAGCGAAATAGCCCCAACTGAGAGCCGCCGCAGGCAGGGTGACAAACGCAAATCCGAAGCAGAGCGCTCCTAAACCGATGACGAACGTTTTTATTACGCTCGAAAATCGTTCTCGATTCATGATCGAAGATATTTCAGTGGTTGTTGCGGTCATCTGAAAGGAATTGGCGAAAGCTCGAAGAAGAAAGCGAAGTTACGAACGACGCAAAACGAAGTTTATCATCAAAACACCTAAAATACTACTAAAAAGTTATGGTTTGGCTGTCGAATGTATACAGAGTAAACACCTCGTTTGTGTATATTCGCTATCCAGTTTTGTAAATGTTCCAAAAACGAAGGTTACGGCATTCTGCATAAGCAAATGGAAACAAAATATACAGTTTATAAACTGAGCAAAATTATCGGTAAAGAAGAAAAATTGCAGCCTAAGTGTTCTCATTACAACTAGTTAGCATCTTTATAAATATTGCGAAAACCTGTGGTACGGCGATTGTAATAGAGATGGCAGAACGAAGCGGAAAACTTCAACAAAAAAAAACGGGGAGATCAAAAAAATGAAAAACTTGAGAAACATCGCAGCAGCAATCGTCATGGTAGCAGTATTGAGCGTTAGCACAACATTCGCCGGAGACGGAATCATCGTAGCAGGCAAAGACGGAATCATCGTCGCGGGCAAAGCAGCACAGACCACGAAATCAAATCCGTGTGTACAGACGACAAAGAATTCGGGCATCATCGTAGCAGGCGGCATCATAGTCGCTGGATTCGCGGGAATCATAGTAGCGGGTTTCACGGGCATCATAATCTCGGACGCAAACGGCGGCAACACGAACTGCGGTATCATCGTAGCGGGCTAATCGGTACCGAGAACTAAGTTCTTACATAAACAGCTTTACAATTCAGCCCGTCGAGAAATCGATGGGCTATTTTTTTTCGACGAGGTAAACAGCCGGAGGTAAGAAAATGAGCTACGTCTCGAAGGTCGCAAATTCCATGCTCTCCCATTCGGACCAGGCGTCAATTCTGGGTCCGGAGATTTACACGGTAATAGCTGAATGGGAAAAGAAGGAGATACCGCTTCCAGTTGTTATGGATTCAATAGATGAGCTTTGCGCCGCGCAACACAAAACGAGCTGCCAGCTTTATTCGGTCGATAACGTTCAGGCGGTGGTCACGAAAAATTTCAGAAACTGGCTGGAGCTTCAGCACTGACACTTGGTTTAGCTTTCTTAACCACCAATCAAGAGGAATTTGGAAGGAATAAAAGGAACAAACCGAGCACACACTAGCCAGCCGAAGTTTTCTTGTGGCGAGGCGAAAGGCTTCTTAGATTTTCGACGGATTTTGGAAGTACCTCGAGTATCCGGTCTACATCCTCCAAGGTGTTGAATCTTCCAAAACTAAAACGGATTGCCCCTCTGGCAAGCTCATCGTTGCGGCCGAGGGCTCTGATCACCGGCGAAGGCTCAAGGGATCCTGACGAACAAGCCGAACCTGTCGACACGGCGATGCCCTGCATATCAAGATTGATAAGCAATCCCTCGCCTTCAATCGAGCCGAACGAAATATTGGAGATATTCGGAAGACGCTGCCCGGTGTCACCATTGACGGTCATATCCGGCACTTGTTCGGCCACGCCTTGCTCAAACCTGTCACGCAAGCCGCGCAAACTCACTGAGCTTTCACTCAATTGATCTTTAGCCAATTCGCACGCCTTTCCGAATGCCGCGATGAAGGGCACAGCCTCAGTTCCGCCTCGCAATTCCCGCTCCTGGCGTCCGCCGATGTTCTGCGCGTGCAGGCGAACACCTCGGCGAACGTAAAGAGCTCCCGTGCCTTTCGGGGCGTAGATCTTATGCGCCGATATCGAAAGCAGGTCACATCCAATCTCCTCAACGTCAACTTCAATTTTCCCGGCCGCCTGAACGGCGTCGGTGTGAAACCATATCTTCTTGCCATTTGAGCGCAGTTGCTTAACAAGCTTTCCGATCTCTTGAACAGGCTGAATCGTTCCGATCTCATTGTTAGCGGTCATTATCGATATCAAAACCGTGTCTTCGCGAATCACATTTTCCACATCCTGAATTCGAACCAGTCCATTTTCGTAAACGGGAAGATACGTGATCTCCCATCCGCGTTTGGCAAGGTCCTCGCAGACCATTTTAACGGCTGAATGCTCGATCTCCGACGTGATCACGTGACGCCCGTATTTTACATTCGATTCAAGCAGGCCGCGTATCGCGAGATTATTTGCCTCGGTACCGCCGGAAGTGAATACTATTTCGTTCGGCCGCGCGTTGATCAGATCCGCAACCTGATGGCGGGCTTTGTCTACCCCGGCTCTCGCTTCCTGTCCAAAAAAGTGGATGCTCGAAGCATTGCCGAATTTCTCCGTTAAGTACGGCAGCATCGCGTCCACAACGTCCCTGTCCACAGGCGTCGTAGCGCTATTGTCTAGATAAATCCGGCGAAACATAATCTAATCTTAGATCAGATCGATACGCTGTGGGAAATAAAAAAGGACAAAGACTACGCGGTCCTTGTCCGAAGGAATAATGGTGTGCGCACCGGCATACAAGTACATGTTTTTAGTTTGCGGCCGCTTTGTATGCCTTGCGGTAGTTATCGTACGCCGATTTAAAATTTCCGGCCGCTTTGTCCGCGTTGGCGCGGTCGAGAAACATTTGCGCGTTGTTGATGCTTCCGCCCGCCGCCAGGATATTCGCCAGTGTCTGAGTGACGATTGCCTGAACCAGATCAAGATGTCCGCCATTAGCGGTTGGCGTCATATACCAGGCGACTTTGACGCTGTTGCTCTCGGTCGCCAAATCGGCTTCGATGTGCGCCCGCAGTATCAAATCGTTGAGAGCCATCGTGTTTGCGTTGGAGTTGTTGATAATCATCGTCTTGTTGGCATTGTCATTATTGACGATGTTGGTCGTGTTGGTGTTGTCGTTGGCTACGATCGTATTCTTGGCGTTGGTCAAGTTGGTATTGAGCGTCAGCGCGTTGGAATTATCGTTGTTGACGATCATCGTTTTGTTGCTGTTGTCGTTGTTGATGATCGCTGCCGAATTAGCATCGCCCGCGGTAATGACAGCTGTCTGGGCCTGGCTGATGGCCGTCACTATCGTTGTCTTATTAGTGTTGTCGTTGTTCACGATGTCGGTTTTGGCATTGGAGACGGCGGTAGTGATGTTCGTTGTATTTGTGGTTGCGTTATTGAGGATGTCGGTTTTCGAGCTTGTAATGGCGTTGGTGAGGTTGGTCGTGGCGGAGCTGACGGCATTAAGAACGGTGGTTTGCGAATTATTGACTGAGTTCTGAACATTAGTGACTGACGATTGCAGGGTATTCAAAGCCTCGTCGCCTGAACACCGGTCGAAGATACTGTTCAGCGTTTCGGCTGCCAGCGCGCCTTCTTCGAGAGCGACGTAAGCAGCCGTCGCAATGATGTTGAGCGGAGGCGGTATGACATTTTGCGCCCCGTCTGCCACAATCGCCGCCGCCTTCGTCGCCGCATAGTCAGTAAAGGAAGGCGCGGCATTAAAGGCATCCTGGCAATTGTCCGGCGTGATCGCGTTGGACGTGTTTATGTCGTCTTTGCCCGCCGAATAGTTTCCGCCGATCTTTTCCGCCAACCTTTCCATCAAACCGGCGGCGTCGCGCCACTTCGGAAACGTTGTACGGAAGGCATGGTGGATCTGTTCGAGTTCCTGATACGTTAGTTTTTCAAGCTGTTTTTGAGCCGCGCCTACTGATTGAGTCATATCCTTGCCGGATTTGCTCGTAGTTTTGCTCACCAGCGGATTTTGCTTCATTTTTCTGACGCTCGCATCCAGACTTGTGAGCATTTCGGCCAGATCGGAACGGAACTGTTCAAGTTCGGCGGCGGTCGGCGGTTGGTCTCCAAGATCCTGCGCCATTGAAAACGGCGCGGCACTGAATAATGCCGCGAATATCACGACCGAAATAATTAAAAGTCTGCTTAGATTTCTCATTTTGTTCTCCTTTTGGTTGAAGCTGAAAATAGCTTCGGCTAAATTTCTGCGAGCGATGCCGGTTTGCGATAAACACGGATTTGTTGTTGTTGCTTTACTCACTTTTGTCTCCTTTTTATATGTGGCGAAAACTAAATCCGCCAGCGGTATTTTTGTTTTTTCCTTCCTCCCGAAATTAGCGGTTTTGCAGAAACGAACGTACCGCGACTAAATCGTCTTTCGGTACAAATCCGATAGCCCCGGCTTTGGCCGCCTCTGTGCGAATGTCTTCTTCGTCGTAATTCGTTACCATCAAAATTTTTGCGTCGGGAAACCGGTTGATAATTTTTCGCGTGGCGGCTAGTCCGTTCATGTGCTTCATTTCCCAGTCCATCAAAACCCAGTCGGGCTGAAAGTCGGCGTAGGCTTGTTCGGCTTCCGAGCCGTCCTCGCATTCGAGGAACTCGTGGGTCTGTTCGCCTAGGTAATGTTTAATCATCCACCTCGCCTGTTCGTTGTCGTCCACAATCAACACTCTCATGGTCCTTCCCGATAAAATGAAATGCATTAAAAGGAAGTTTAGGCAGGTTTTAGTGGCTTGGGAATCGGTGTCTATACGTAATTCGGACTAAGCGTGGATACTTATTTTTTGTGAAAAAAGAGAAAACTATTGCCCGCGAAAAACGCGAAAAACACAAAAAAAGAAATTAAAAAAATCTTTTTCGTGTGTTTCGCGGGCAAATTTTCTTTAGACTTCTAAAACTCCGATTTGTGAATCGCGGCGAATTTGACCAGTGCGAGCGAGCCGTGCAAGTCGAGTTTGCGGGAGATGTTAGCGCGGTGAGTTTCAACCGTCCGGTAGCTGATGAAGAGTTCTTTGCCGATCTCCTTACTCGTTTTGTCTTCGGCGACGAGTTTCAAGATGCGTTTTTCGGTCGCCGTCAGCAAATGAAGTCCGGGTTTTTTATTTTCGAGTTCCTCGTGGCGGCGGCGCCGGTTGAGCAGAAGGGCGGACAACGCCGGGCTCAAAAACGGACGGTTTTGGGCGACCGATTTTATCGCCGCAACAATATCGCTGATTGCGCTATCTTTGAGAACATAGCCTTTTACGCCTAGATCCATTGCGGCCTGGAAAAGTTCTTCTTCGTGGTGCATCGTTAAGAAGACAGTCTCGATATTTATTCTTTTTTTACGCAATTCGCGAACAACGGCGAAACCGTCCATTTCCGGCATGTCGATGTCCAAAACGGCGACTTCAGGAAGGTGCTTTTCGATCAGGTCGAGCGCGGTTTGGCCATCGCCCGCTTCGGCAACAATCGAAAGGTTTTTGTCCGATTCAATTATCAGCCGCAGACCTTGCCGGACAATCGGATGATCGTCCGCCATAACGATTTTTATCCGTTCGCCCATAATTCGATTTCAATTTTTGTGCCTTTGCCCATCGCCGATTCGATCGAGATCGTTCCAGCCAGCATTCGCACTCGCTCGGTCATTCCGAGCAAACCAAACCCGGCGCGAGTCCTTTCCTCGCCTTTTGCCTTTACGTCGAAACCCCTTCCGTTGTCGGAAATTTTGATCGTAATACGGCGTTCGGTCTTGGAGATCGAGAGTTTTACTTCTGACGCCTCGGCGTGTTTTAGGACATTGTTCAAACTTTCCTGGATAATTCGATAGATGCTGATTTCGGCGTCGTTTTCAAAAAGCCCGTCGACGTTTTCGATGTCGGAAATTATTATGAACGCAGAATTGTCGGCAATTCTGTTCAATAAAGAGCTAATCGCTTTCGTCAACCCAAGCCGGTCGAGCAAATACGGACGCAGGTTATAAGTGATCTCACGCACATCGGAAATGGCGTGCGCCGATTGCGTCGAGATCTCGGTGAGATGTCCCCTTGCTTCACTCAAATCCTTTGCGGTTTGCGAACCGAAAACCGCACTGTTTTTTATCATTGCTAAACTTTGACCTAACGAATCATGCAGTTCGGCGGCGATTCGCCGGCGTTCCGATTCGTGGGCGTTGATTAAACGCCGTGAAAATTCTTCCTGCGCGACGTGCTTCCGTTTAAGCCCCGAAACGTGCCGCTGGTAAAGCACAAAACCGATCATCCCCAGGCATAAGATCGACAAGCCCATAAACCAATATGTTCGATAAAACGGCGGCAGCACTACGATCTTCAAGGTTTTGCCGGTTTCGTTCCATACGCCGTCTGAGTTTGCTGCGATAACCCGAAAGACGAATTCGCCCGGCGGCACGTGCGAAAAATAAGCCGTCCGCCGGTTTAACGCATCCGTCCATTCATCTTCAAGTCCCTCGAGCCGGTATCTGAAACGCAGGTTTTCCGAATTGATAAAACTGAGCGCTGTATAGTGGATCTCAAAGTTTTGTTGATCGGGTTCGAGCCGGATCGGAGATCCGGGATCAACGATAGCCGAGTTGAAAGCTTCCGGATCGACCGATTGATCACCAATCCTAACGCCTTCGATGACGACCGGCGGCGGCCGCGAATTGATCGTGATCTCGCTGGGATCTATCACTACCACGCCGTCCTGCGTTGGAAACCAGAAGCGTCCGTCAAGAGTTCGGGTGCCCGCGGGCCAGCCTCCACCGTTGCATTCGACGTTCAGCATGCCGTCGGATTTGCCGTACACGATCGAAGTGATCGTTTTCCGTTTGCCATCGGCAAATTCATTTAGCTCGTCTTTATTGACGCGGTATATGCCTCGATTTGAGCTCATCCAGAACCAGCGACGGCCGTCCTCAAGGATCTGGAACACGCCGTCGTTGTGAAGCCCGATCTTGGTATTGTAGTGAGTAAATTTTCCGTCCCTGAACCGCGCCAGACCGCCATCGTAAGTGCCGATCCAAAGCGTCCCGTCGGCGTCCTCGTAGAGCGATCTAATCGTCCGGCTCGGCAAGCCGTCGGCTTCGGTCCATCTCGTCAACTGTTCGTTTTGGAACCGTGACAAGCCGCCGTAACTTCCGATCCATACGCCGCCGGCGCTCGCGTCGATGATGACCCTCACACTGTCCCCTGCTAACCCGTTGACCGGCGTGAAGGTTGCGACAGCACTGTCCTTGAGATAAGCTACCCGATTTTCGCCGCCGGCCCACAACGCGCCTTCCCGGTCGATGTGGATGGCGGTTATGCCCTGCATTGGAGCCGCTTGGCCGAGAAAGCGCACGAATCGGTCTCCCTCCTGCACAAAAAGAATGCCGGAGCTGGTGATGATCATCCGTCCATCAGCAAGTTTGCCGATCGAGCCAACGTCAAAATTTTCGGTTGAAGATACTACCGAGAAGCGTCCGTTTTGATAGGTGTAAAGGCCGTGTTGCGCGCCGACCCAAACCGGGCCGTCCGGGTCTTGAAAAACGGGATAGACATTGTTGTCGGCCAGACCCTCGGCCGTCGAAAGGCTCGTTACGACCTGCTTTCGCGCTCGATACAACCCGGCCCGCAGCGTCCCAAACCAGAGGTTGCCTTCGCCGTCCTGATAAGCCGACAGAGCGGGTGGTCCATCTTCCGCGAATAGCGGGTAAATGTCGCGCGAGGCGCGAGGCACGCCACCCTGGGGACCGACAAGCAACTCGTTCTGCATCGTCGTCAGATTGGTCAGCCAAAGCGAATCGGCCCCATCGGACGAGAGGAGGCTCGTCTTCACGCCTGTAATGAATCGCAGGGGCCGCTTCGGCAAACCGCTCGCATTGTTAAAAACGCGAACTACATTTCCGTTTTCGACCCGCAGCAATTCTCTGTCTGTGGTCAGCAGCCAGATATTTCCCTCAGCATCCCGCGCCCCGGTCAACAACTTGTATGGCGGCAAACCGGGGCCGGGCGAAAGTTCCAGTAGCCGCCCGTCCGTAAAGCAGTCGAACGAGCCGTCGGTTTTTGGGCCGAGGCAAAGCAGTCCCGCACTTCGCGGCCGCACGACGGGCGAATCCTTTGAGGAATTCGCTGCCCAATCCAACGGTGAAAACCTGCCCCCGGAAAAATGAAATGTTTCATTGACGTGAGAATGAAAGATCGGCTTGCCGTCCGCATCACCGCTTATCCAAACTATGCCGCGCGGGATTCCTTCCGCTTTGCCATAGCCGGAAAAACGCCCGTTACTATAACGCACAACGCCGCTCCCTTCAGTACCCGCCCACAACTCTCCCGACGAGTCTTCAAACAGTGAATTAAACCGATTGTTAGCGATACCGGGCGAATTGCTTTTGTTAAATACGGTGAAGCGTACACCGTCGAACCGCGCCAATCCGTCCACCGTGGCCAGCCAAATATAGCCGTCACGCGTATGCACGATCGAATAAACTGAGTTTTGCGGCAGACCTTTATCTGTTGTCCACGAATCAAATCGATATTGGGCCGCCGCGAGAATCGGTAGAAAATAAAGGAAAAACAGAATCTTACAACCGGGGATAAGCATCTTAGTCCTAATTAGCCGTCCAGAATGCCTGTTGCATACGGATTGCATAAGGAATCTAACTTGCGGAAAGCACGTTTGGCAAGTTAAATTAAGAGTGCTATGAGGTTTTGGGGATAATAATGGATTTTACAACAAAAGAGATTTTTAAGCGTTACGCAAGCATTTTGGTCGGCAAGCCGATCTCGCCGGTGTTCC
>JANNGV010000118.1:0-2366 GCA_031404055.1 Chloracidobacterium sp. | reverse complement strand
GTTTGACGCAGATGGGCACGGTCCGGCTCGGAAAGCGGACCGATAACCGGTCGCCCAAGATCAAGGATTTTGTCCCACTTGCCGAACTCGATGACATTGTTTTTGGAGCATGGGATATCTTTGCCGACAGCGCTTTCGATGCCGCAATGAATGCTGGTGTGCTCGAAAAAGACCTTCTAAATCAAGTCTCCGAGCAGCTCGCCTCACTGAAGCCGATGCCCGCCGTTTTTGAGCAAAATTACGTGAAGCGACTGCACGGCGAGAATGTTAAAATCGGCAGGAACAAAATGGAGCTTGCCGAACAACTTATCGAAGACATCGCTAAGTTCAAATCGGACAACAATTGCGACAGGCTGGTTATGGTCTGGGCAGCTTCGACCGAGATCTTTCTCGAACCGACCGCCATCCATCAATCGCTCGACGTGTTTGAAAAGGCGATGTACGACAACGATCCGGCGATCGCTCCGTCAATGATCTACGCTTATGCCGCTTTGAAATCGGGAGTTCCGTTCGCAAACGGCGCCCCGAATCTGTCGGTAGATATTCCCGCTCTAACGGCCCTCGCCGAGCAAAACAGAGTTCCAATCTGCGGCAAAGACTTCAAAACCGGCCAGACGCTGATGAAAACCATCCTTGCGCCCGGCTTAAAGTCACGAATGCTCGGCCTCGAAGGCTGGTACTCGACAAACATCCTTGGAAACCGTGACGGAGAAGTGCTTGACGATCCGGAAGCCTTTAGAACAAAGGAGGAATCGAAGCTTTCGGTGCTAGAACACATTTTTCAGCCGGAGGTTTATCCCGACCTCTACGGAAACTTTTCGCACGTTGTCCGGATAAATTATTATCCGCCGCGAGGCGATAACAAGGAAGGCTGGGACAGCATCGACATTTTTGGCTGGCTTGGCTATAAGATGCAGATAAAGATCGATTTTCTCTGTCGTGATTCGATCCTCGCGGCACCGCTTTGTCTCGATCTTGCTTTGTTCATGGACCTTGCCCAGCGTGCCGGAATGAAAGGTGTGCAGGAATGGCTTTCGTTCTACTTTAAGTCGCCGCAGACAGCGCCGGGGCTGTATCCCGAGCATGACCTTTTCATCCAATTGCAGAAATTGAAAAACACGCTGCGTCACCTGAAGGGCGAAGATCTGATAACGCATCTCGGGCTGGAATATTACGATTGAAGGCGAAAATCCAGAAATATTTTTGGTATGGACAAAATTACCTTGCAAAACTCAGTAATTTTATGTTACCAAATAAGTAGAGCAGTTCCGTTCTTACCGGTCTGTTTAACAATCCCTCTGGACAGGTCCCTCCATAGTCTAAAGTCCAGCCAACGAAAAACATTTTGAAATCATCATTAGTGACGACGAATTTGCCTTAATAAAATTGGCAAATACGGTTTTGATAAGTCGTCATTGGTTAGCGTAACGTCCTTTGACAATCAGGCGTTCCGGTGAGGAGAAAACGAAATGAGAAGCGAAACGGCCAACAAGAAAGCAAGCACTGAAAAGGGAATTTTGCTCGATCCGGAAAGAAAGAGTCCGCGGGCAAAAGAGTTTGAAGACAAACTTTCGGCCCTTATTGTGGGGCAGGAACGCGGTGTAAGGCGTCTCAGCGGCCTTTTTCAGATTTACCTCGCCGGAATGAATAATCCGTCGCGGCCGATCGGCACTATGCTGTTTCTTGGGCCAACCGGTTCGGGCAAGACCCGCGTTGTCGAAGCGGCGGCCGAGGTCCTTTTTGGCGAGCCGCACACGGTTGTAAAAATTGACTGCGCCGAATTTCAGCATTCGCACGAGATTGCAAAACTTATCGGGTCGCCTCCGGGATATCTTGGACACCGCGAGACGTCGCCGATGCTCACGCAAGAGAATTTGGACAAGGCTCATACAGACGACACGAAGCTGACCTTTGTTTTATTTGACGAGATCGAAAAAGCTTCGGACTCGCTTTGGCAGCTGCTTTTGGGGATTCTGGATAAAGCGACGCTAACATTGGGCGACAACCGCCGGGTCGATTTTTCGCGAACGGTTGTAATCATGACCTCTAATCTCGGTGCCCGCGAAATGTCCGATATGATCTCCGGTGGTATTGGTTTTGCCCCGACCAAAACCGGAGCCAAGCAGCAGGACGACAATGAGATCGACACAAAGATCTACAGGACGGCGCTAGAAGCCGCGAAGCGCAAATTCTCGCCGGAGTTCATGAACCGCATCGACAAGGTCGTTGTCTTCCGCAGCCTAAAAGAACACCACCTGCGAAGAATTCTCGACATTGAGCTTTCATCGGTTCAGGACCGTATTACCGAATCAGCCGGAACCAAATTTGTTTTTGAATGTTCGATCGAAGCTAAGGAATTTTTGCTT
>JANNGV010000117.1:0-2422 GCA_031404055.1 Chloracidobacterium sp. | reverse complement strand
CGCTAATTTAAGCTTAAACTGATGAAAATCGAACTCTCACAAGCTTTAGTCAGTGAGCTTATCGCCATTGACAACGAAAAACGCTCGTCAGATCACGATGTACCCATGGGTGTTTCGAAGATGAGTCGGTTATTTAATCTGAATATTATCGAGACCCTCATCTATTCGATCCCGCTGGAACAAAAACGGCAATTAGCAGCGGTGATGTGGCTGGGACGCGACGAATACGACGAATTTTCGGTCGCGCTGAACTACGCCAGACGCTTTGCCGATGATGATATGGCTCAATATATCGCCAGCAAACCGTTGGGAGAATATCTGCCCAAAGGCTTGGAACGCCTGCAAAAGGCGGGCATTCAATTGGCTGACTAGCTGTGTTCAGAGTTCGAACTTCGGTTTGTCTTCGCCTCAAGCAAAAGACACGGATAAATCACGAACTCTGAACATCAGACCTTATCCCGCCATTTCAAAACTTCTTCACGAAGTATCGGATTTTGCTGGAAGCTGCCGGTATGGCCCTGAGCGGCGGTCGCACGCTGGATGTGCCAATAGCTGAGGCCGAGTTTGCCTATGGCCCGCAGATAACGGCTACGCGGACGGAATTTGCCGCTGAACAATCCGCCGATCAACCAGGCTGAACTCCTGAAGGCCGACACGGCCGTTTCACCATGATCCTTTGGTATCAAACCGCGGGCGATGTCGATGGCAAGCATTTCTTTTAAGATTTTGTTCTGACGCCACATTATGTAGAACGAGAAGCCGACGAATATCAGGAAGAGCGGTATTTCAAGAACCAGATATCCCAGTATGAAGCCTTCTAGTCCGAACAGCACGGCCATTCCGTTCCAAAGCGCGTGAAGGAACACGGCGCAGCAATAACCGACCACCGGCGCAAGTATGCGAATGAATGTGTTGTGCGACTCTCGCGCAATGCCACAGCCAATTCCGGTCATTGCCGTAAAGGTGACGTGTGCAAACGGCGACATTATTCCGCGTACGAAAAAAAGTAAGGTCAATCCGCCTATACCCCCATCGCCCACCGCCCGGCCGTAGTACAAGACATTTTCGACCGTTGCAAAACCGAGAGCAATAACTCCGGCAAAAACGATGCCGTCAAGAATGTCGTCGAAGTAACGACGGAAAAATAATAAAAGCACGAGCAGCCCAATTCCTTTTGACGCCTCTTCGAACACGGGGGCCGATATCACCGCGCCTACAAACGTCGCCGCACCTTCACTCTGAGTTGCCTGATAGGCAACGACACTGATAACGGTGTTTACAACGAATGAGACAATAACAGCAACCAACCCTCCCCAAGCGAACGCTAAAGCAAGCAGCCACACCGGCTCCGGATCATAACGATCCAGCCAGACGAGCGGCAAGACGTAGATGAGCGCAGGTGTGAACGCCACCACAGTCGCGATTACAGCGGGTATCAGGCCGACGCTCGCGAACATTATAAGCCCGACTATCATGCTCATAACGAGTATCGCAATGATGGTTACTCCGATGCCGACATACAATTTCGTCCTGCTCGGTTCGGGAGCAACTATCACCGCAGGCATGCTGCCCAAACCTATATTCGACATTGAATTCTGAAAATTGTCTGGCTGATGCCCGGCGATCTGATTGAACTGTTGGATCTGTGCTTCGCGAAATTGCTCCGGTGCCTGAAATTGCTGTGCCGCTACCTCGTGGATTGTAACCGTCGCGGTCACTCCGTTTTTGCCAAACTGGACGGTGTCCCCCGATTTAAGTTTCGATTTCTGTATCCGCTCCCCGTTGAGAATGGTGCCGTTGGTGCTTTCGTTGTCGGTGAGATAATAACCGTCGGCCTTAGCTTCGATAAAGGCGTGCTGCTTTGATGCTATGCGTTCCGCCGCCGGGTCAAAGCGAACACTGCAGTTTTCGCCCCGTCCGACCGTAAGAAAACCATTCTCCAACTCAAAAATCCGGCTGGCCAAAGTACCGCTGTCTATAGTCAGGAGTAATTTCATACAGCAATCATAAAAACAAAAAGCCCAAAGTCAAGTTGTTGCCTGACTTTGGGCCGGTTAAAGATTATCGCAGATTTATTCAGGCTGAGCAGATGCCGGCAAAGGCCTCGCGGTAAATTGTTGAAATGGCGCATAATACCCGAAGAAAATGCCCGAGACAAATGCGCCATCCGAACTATTCAGCCGGTACCAGGTCTTATTCGAGGGTCTATATACCGAAACATCAAACTTGCTATCACCATCGTAATCAGCCGGTGCCGGAATATCGCCAGCCACCCCAAAAACATAAGTAGCATTAAAACCCGTAAAAGGATTGAAGATATACCATGTGTTATCGGAAGGCCGGAGCACCGTTAACTCCGCTCGTCCGTCCCCATTAAAGTCCGCTATTAACGGCTTATCATCCTGCTGTCCCCACCCAATTT
>JANNGV010000116.1:0-10033 GCA_031404055.1 Chloracidobacterium sp. | reverse complement strand
CCCCGGCCAAGGCCTGGGACCAGCTCAAAAAGAGAACCCTGGGCCCCGGCCTTCGCCGGGGAATCCTAATATAAATGGTCTTTGCCAGCTTTACGTAGGAATCGCTGGCACGGAACAAGAGGCGAAAGAGTTGCTTTATTTCGATCCCAGCCACCTGGGCGACGGACAGCGTTTTCTCGAGAAAATTAAATATGTTCGCCGGATCAGATTCATTAACGATTAGCCTTCGGGTTATGAATCTTTCTTCACGACTATCCTTTCGTCAATTAATATTTTAGTTTGTTAGAGATGTCATCGAAAACCTTCCGTAGCGGTTACGCCGCACTAATCGGCCGACCGAATGCCGGCAAATCGACGCTTTTGAACCGCCTTGTCGGTGAAAAGATTGCCGCCGTGTCCAACAAACCGCAGACCACTCGGCACAAGATTCAGGGCATTATCACGTCGCCCGAAGGGCAGATCGTTTTCATCGATACGCCCGGCGTGCATAAGCCCGGCTACCTGCTCAACCGCCGGATGATGACCGCCGTACACGACGCGATTCTCTCCGTCGATATTCTGGTCCTGATGCGTGACGCCAGCGTTTCGACCGGCAATGGCGACAAATTCGTGCTCGATCTGGTCAAACAAGCAGAAAAACCCGCAATTCTCGTACTAAACAAAATCGACAAGATAAAAGAGAAACACGAGCTTCTGCCGCTGATCGAGTTTTATTCGAAGGAGTTTGAGTTTGCCGAAATCGTCCCGGTTTCCGCTCTGCGCGGTGAAGCCGTCGACAATCTGTTAGCTCAGATCACAAAACATCTGCCGGTCGGCGTGGCGATCTTTGGCGAAGACGAGATGACCGACCAGCCGATCCGCGTGCTCGTCGCCGAGATGGTCCGCGAACAGATATTGATGACGACGGGCGAAGAGATCCCGTACGTTACGGCCGTTGTGACTGAAGTTTACGACGAAAGCGACCCTGAATCGATCAAAATATTCTGCGCGATTTACGTCGAGCGCGACTCCCAAAAAGGTATCATCATCGGTAAAGGCGGCATCAAGCTTAAAAAGATCGGCACCGAGGCCCGCGTGTCGATAGAAAAAATTCTGAATAAAAAGGTGTTTCTCAAATTGTTCGTCAAGGTCGTCGCCGATTGGCGAAACAGCGGTCAGAATCTGGACGACATCGGCGTGCGTGAATAGTTTTTATCATTCTTTTGTTTCTCTTATTCCCCTTATTCCGTGGTTGTTCTGAAAAACTAACCACGGAACAAAGGAATAAGAGGAAGCCCGCCGTTGAATATGTGGAAGCCGGATGAAAAATGATCAAAAAGGTTGGTTTGCCGTGTCGGTGAAGGTTAAAACCGCAGCGACCGAAGCAATCGAATTCGCCTTTAATACTTTAGATTCGCTTGGCACTGAAATAAACGATATGCCGAAATCGGATCTCGATTCGGTGACGGTCATCGGCTATTTTCAAGATGTTCCGGAAAAGGATATGTTGCGTCTTGAACTCGACAAGGCCCTTGCCGTTTATGGCCTTCCGGCCGATTCGATAGTTGCCGTCACTACCGCCGAAGTCCAAAACGATGACTGGCTAGCCGAATGGAAAAAGCACTGGAAGCCAACACATATCGGGCGCTTCATTATCGCTGCTCCGTGGCACGAGGTTGATAATCCCGAAAAGATCGTTATCAGAATCGAGCCCAACATGGCATTCGGCACCGGAACGCATGAGACGACGCAGCTTTGCCTAACGGCGATAGATGAAAGCTACAAACCCGGACAATCCTTTCTGGACGTTGGAACGGGCACGGGCATTCTGGCAATCGCGGCGGCGGCATTAAATTCCAAATTTAAGATTTCAGATTTCAAATTTTCAGCCTGTGATACGGATGAGGACTCAATAAAAATCGCGCGGGAAAACTCCGAATTCAACGGTATCGGTAATATAGAGTTTTTCGTTGGCCCCATCACAAAAGATACGCCGCAATTTGATTTCGTCTGCGCAAATCTTACTGCTGATGTCATCATCCCGATCCTGCCGCTGCTGATCGAAAAGACGCGAGAAAATTTGGTGATGTCGGGGATCTTGGCCGAGCAGGAGGAATCGATCTTGAATGCGTTGCCGCAGCGATTGGCCGGAAAGCACCTGGTTTCACATTCAGGCGAGTGGATTTCCGTTACGATCCGAATGGGCTAAGTTCATAATACCAGCTTACGCAGGCGGTTCTGACCTGCCTACGGCCTTCCGCCATCTCCCTACGGCTTTTCTTTCAGCGGCGTGGCGATTGGAATATCGCCGTCATCGGGAATCGTGATAAGAGGCGTTCGCGGTTTGCGGTTACCCGTGGCGGAGCGAAGCACAGGCGGCGCTGATCTATTCACAGTAAATCGCAACGGAGTGAGCGGTTCGGTGCGTCGTAAGATTGCTCCGCCGCGGCCGGCGACCCATATATCGGACCCGCCGCGATATGCTAATGCCTGCAAAACCTTGCCGGTAATATTAGGCTGCATTTCCCAGCTTTTTCCGCCATCGCCCGTCAGCAAAACCGTGCCGAGTTCACCAACCGCAATTGCCTGATCACGTCCATAAGCCGTGATGGCGAATAGGTTCACACGAGAGGGCGATTCGATATCCTGCCAGCTCAGGCCGCCGTCGCCCGTACGCATAATTATCCCGTTCGCACCGACGGTATAACCTGTTTTTTCGTCAAAAAAGCTGGCGGCGTAGAGGTTTTCTCTGGCGTTCGTCTTGACTTTCGACCATGTCAATCCGGCATCCAGGGTAATCAGGATTGTGCCGCTATCGCCCACGATGACACCCTTTGACGGGCTGACGAATTTGATATCTTCCAGCCATGTCCGCGTACTCGATTCCACCGGCTCCCAGTAGGCACCGGCCGTCGTTGTGCGCAAAATCAAACCGTTTGCCCCAACCGCAAAACCGATTTTTTCACTAATAAAATGTACGCCCAGCAAGTCGTCCGTGACATTCGAAATTCCTTTTCCCCAGCTCGCACCTCCGTTTATCGTCCGCAGCACGGTGCCTTTGTCGCCGACGATCCATCCCTTCTCAATGCTGACAAAATGCATCGCGTTCAGATTTGCCGCCGTGTCGGAAAAGACCGGTATCCATTGCTGGCCGCCATCGTTTGTGATCCAAACGCGGCCATTCGAACCCGCCGCAACACCGAGTTCGTTGTCGAAAAACGTAATGTCGTTAACATCTTCGCGGCCGCCGTCCGAGAGCCGCTGCCAGCTGTAACCTCCGTCATCCGTGCGTACGATCAACCCGTCCTGGCCAACCGCCCAACCGGTGAATTTGTCCGCAAAATATATCGACACGAGCTTCGGATTTGTCCGGACATTAAAGGGCAGCCACGTGACGCCTCCATCGCCCGTCAGCCAAACCATGCCGTTCGCATCGGTCATCGAGCCGGCCTTTGCGTCCGAAAAAGAAACCGAAAGAAAGTCGGCCCGGCTGAATAGATTCATCTTTGACCATGTATCGCCCGCATCGTCGCTGCGGGCTACACAGCCGCCATAACCGACCGCCACAATTGATTTTGCCGCAAGGAATCTGGCGCCAGACATTAAAACGCTCCCGCATGGATTCGCTGATTTCCAGCTTTCGCCGCCATCAGTCGTTATCAAAACCGTGCCATTTACGCCCGCGGCGACTGCATGCTCGGCATCAAAGGCCGACACTTTCAGCAGATGCTGGTCCGTGCCGGAATTTTTTACTCCCCAAAACTGCCCGCCGTCGACGGTTTTCAAGATACGGCCGTATGTGCCGACCGCCCAGCCGGTTTTGAATCCATCGCCCGTAAATGTGAGGCCGTAAAGATGATCTTTCGATTCTATCGGGACCTGCTTCCACTCATCTCCCGCATTGTCTGTCTTGAAGATCGCTCCCCGTGTACCGACGATGACCGCATTTTTCTTATCCTTGACGAAAACGTCCGAGAGCGTAACATCGACCGGCGACATCTGCCGCTGCCAGCTAAATCCGCCATTCTCTGTGTGCAGGATCGTATTGTCCGAGCCGACCGCAAAACCGTTTTCCTTGTCCTTTGCAAAATGGATAGAAAAAAGCGGATTCCCCTGCGGCGCAGGATTCTGCCACACCCAGCCTTGACCGCTCCGCTGAGCTGACGTGATCGAAAAGAATATCAACGCAGAGACGCAGAGACGCAGAGGTAAAGAACTTAAAGCACCAAAAAGCGAGGCGATAATGTTCGCAACGCATTCAGGCTTTTCGAATGTTTTCTTAATCCTAATTAGATTTCCTCTGCGTCTCTGCGTTTAAATCTCTTTTACGCCAAGAGAAGCCACAGCATCGTCCAACATTTCTAGATCTACACGCCCGAGTTCCGCCGTCTTTCGCGCCAATTTATCGGCGACCTCCTGAACCTCATGCCCGGAATGCCCTTTCACCCATTCCCACTCTATCTGATGCTTTGATGCAGCTTTGTCGAGCCTTGCCCACCAATCGTGATTGGTCTTGCGCTTCCACGTCCCGCCCATCGTCTCAACAACATAGCGCGAATCGCTGAGAACTTTCACCTTGCAAGGCTCCTTCAAATTCTCCAACCCGATCCGCGCCGCCGCGATCTCGGCCTGCTGGTTCGTCGCGTTCCCCAGATATTCGCCGACCGCCTTCCAAATCCCCTTAAAACCAAGCACAGCAACAGCCGCCGCACGAGGATTTCCCCTTCCGTTGCCGAGACTCGAGCCGTCGCAGACGATGGTTACGTTTTTCATTTTCTATTCGGCGTCAGTCGAAACTTCATGGCGAAATTTGCCGGCCAAAACTTCAAGAACTAGTCCAACCGCACCCGCACAAGCGGCAGCCAGGATGACATTGAACACAGTCGGCACCACGTCGAGTCCTATTGACGGGAGGTACATTTTCAGTGGAAAACCCCAACTAAAACCACCGTTTGAAAACCGAATGCCGCTCTTGAGCATTAAGTCGTATCGATTGCTTGCCTTGAAATAACTAAGAAAGTTAAGACTAAGGAAGACAATAGCGACTAGTCCAAACCCGACTTTGAACCAGAGATTTTTCAATTCACTCCTCCCAACCTCGCACCCTCGAGATGGATCTCATTATCCATATATCCCTCAAAAGTATCATCATGCGAGATAACAAAAAGCTGCTCAAAATACTTGATCCGTCCGATCTGTTCGGCGAGGCGTTCGCGGCGTTCGGCGTCCATGTTTGTGGTCGGCTCGTCGAAGAAAGCGATGCGGATGTCGGAAAGCTGTTTGAGCAATGCCAGCCGGACGGACAACGCCGCAGCCATTTGCTCGCCTCCGGACAGGCTTGTGAACGGACGGTCGTAGCCGCCTTCTTCAAGCGAAATTCCATAATCCTCGTTCCAGTTTAACGTATGTTCGGCGTTGCCGCTGATCTCACGAAACATCTGATTCGCTTCGAGCGAAACATGATGCACGTAATTCCTGGCGACCCGCGGCGCGGCCTCTTTTAGAGTGTCGCGGATAAAAGTGGTCGTCTCCGCTATCTTTTGCAATCGCTCTTTTTCCACGAACTCGGCCTGCATTGTCTTTCGCTTTTCCGCAAGCCGATCTATCTCCGCCGCTAAATCGTTTTCTCGTCCTTGTTTCGCCCGCAGCGTCGCACCGAGCTCAGCCTTCTGTTTTTCGCACGCAAGCAGTTCAGCCTGTTGGGTTAGATGCCGCTCGCGGTCGTACCCTGCGTTTGCTTCGGTAAAAACTTTGTCGGCGGTCTGCAATGTCGCTTTAACACGGGTCGATTCCGCCTTCGATTCGTCGAGATCTCTCGTCCGGGCATCAACGGATGCCGCCAAACCCTCGTTTGCCAGAAAAACGCGATGGGATTCCGCCGTTGCGTCGCGTTCACCCGAAAACTGCGCCCACTGCGAATCAAGATCCTTGTAGCGTTCAAGCTGCTCGACCTGGGCCATCCGATCTGCATCGAGCCGTTCAAGATTGCTTTCGATCTTCGTAATCGCTTCACGCAGCTCAAATTCCCGTAAAGCATCTTTTTCCAACAGTTTAATCCTGCTCTTCGGATTATCGAGCGCGGCAAGCTGTGCCTCAACACCGGAAAGATCCGTCTCCTGCACAGACAAATTCGCGGCCTCTTCCTGCAGGGCTTCGAGTTCGGCCCGAAGACGTTTACCTTCGTCCTCGATGTCCGCAACACGATCCCGAAGCGTCGGAAGCGTTCCGAGCACCTTTTCCGCGTCGCGGGCAGCGGCCAAATTTTGGCAAACCGTACTATGCTCGATTTGGATAGCGGCGATCTGTGATTTCAGTTCGGTAAACTGGCTTGTCACAAACCCCTCAAGTGTCTGGCCGTCGCTCAAATTCAGGCATTTCTGCGACAGGATTGGGCAGAAACCGTCTTTTATCTCCGCCTGAAATTTTTCGTCGCGTTCGAGCGAAGCCCGCAGCTGAGCTAGTTCCCGAACGATCTCGGTATCGCGTTTTTGCAGTTCGGCAAAGTCGCCGGCGGACACACTTTTCGCTTCAGCGTCCTTTAACTCGGCCGTGCTTGCCGAAAATCTCTCGCGAAGCTGCTGTAGTCTTTGATCAAAAGCCGCGGCCTGATTCGATGCTGCACGCGTTGCCGCGACGCCGTTCCGCAATTTATTTAGCTCTTCTTCCAGAAGTTCTTGATCGCCGACCTGCGGTTTCAATATTTCGATCGTCTGATGCGCCTTGAGAGCCGTTTCCAGATCGTCCTTTGACCGCTTCTGCTCAGCTTTGACATTCACAAGTGCCGCTTCGATCTTTGCGAGTCCGGCACGAAGCTTATCGCGTTCGGCCCGCTCACGTTCTAGCTCATGCAGGCGTGCGAGAGCTGCAAGATGCTGCTTATTCGCGGCATCAACGGTCTTGATCTTTTCGGCTGCCTCGGTCGCGGCGTTCATGTCACGCTCCCTTTGAGCCAAATGGATCTCAAGCTTTGACGCATCAGAATTCAGTTTCTCAAACTCGATCTGAAGCGTTTCGACCTTTCTCGCAACGTCGTCAAACTCCTGCACCAACCGCGCTTTGGCGGCGGTTTCCAGATTTACGCTTTCAAACGTTTTGGCGATCTCCGCAGTCTCGGCCGCGACTTTTTTGTGCTCCGCCTCTATCTCCTCAGCCCGACCTAGCTCGCCCTCAGTACGTGCGATATTTTCGCGCACGACCGCAATCTGGTTGTCCAGATACCGCGACGTTTTCAGAAGTTCATCGGCCCCACGCCTGTATTCTTCAACCTTCAAGAGCGAATCGAACGTTCGTTTGCGCTCAGCAGCGGTGGCCAGGAAAATCGCCGTGAAAGTTCCCTGCGGAACGCCGATCGCGTGGTTAAAAAGCGAAGCCAGATCGGTTCCCGGCTCGACGCCAAGGTGCTGCCAGAGAAATCTCGTTACTTCTTCCTTCTTATCGGCAATGCGTGTTTTTAGACGCGGATCGTAAACGTTATATCCTGTTCCCGTATCGCGGTAAACGGTGTATTCGCGTTCATCCAGGCCGCTTTCAAAGGTCACGCGTGCGATGCCTTTCTTGGCGCCGCGCCGGACAATATCCTCTTTTTTGTATTCAAGCGTATCGAAAAGCGTCCACGCGATCGCCTCGATAATCGAAGTTTTGCCCGCTCCGTTCTCGCCTGTAATAGCGGTTGTACCGCTCGTAAACTCAAATTTTGAATCGGCATGAGACTTAAAATCCTCAAGCTCGATCTTCGTGATATGCATCTCGAAATTTCAGACCCTGTCCACAAATTTGAAATCGCAGATATCAAATTTACAATATTGGTTTCACTTAGATAGTAGAATAATTGGTGGTAAAACAGAATCGGCAAACGTGTACAAATTTGATAGTGTTTTACTTTGCGATCTTGCCGTAAAATTCTTTTCAACCGCAAACGCCGTCAAGTTTTTCGCAAAGTTCGCCAAGCCTTTTACAACACTGCAAATATATTATGAAAATTGAAACCGGAGAAAGCGTAATGTTGGTGTTGCATACACCGCGCGAGAAACTGCTTGGGATAATTGATGAAATAAACCCGGCGGGCGTCTTCGTTCGGGCTATCGACTTGGGATATTTTGACGATTGGTGCAGTTCGATCGCCAATGGTGAGCCGTATCTGCCAATGAGCGATTACTTTTTCCCGATGTGGCGGCTCGAACGGCTGGAGCGGGATGAAGGAACTGAGGACACGCCCTCGATGACCGATCAATTCGAGCAGCGAACCGGAAAGCAACTAGGAGAATTTTAAGTACTTCGAGAGTAAACCAAAAAACACCCGCTCACGCAGGTGGTCTGACCTGTTATTGCTGTTTGCCGATCAGGATGCTTCCACTGCTTGTAGTTAAATTCACCGTCGCGTCGCCCGTGCCGATGGCACCGACTAAACTCTTACCACCCTGCGAAACCGTATCAGTGAGAATTTTAAGCGGCAAATCGTAGTCGAAGGTTCCAAAACCGTATGAAGCAATGACCTTGCATGACGAATCGCCCGGGATCGCCATCTTTATTGAGCCGTTTGAGGTTTTGAAGCTATACAACCCGCCGGGAAGAAATTTGCCATCAAATAGGACCGAGCCGCTTACGGAACTAGCCTCGATCTGCCGGTGATCAACCTTTTGCAACGTAATCGCTCCTTTAGAGGTTTTAGCCCGGAACGTATCGCCTATCTGTCCAGGACTTACTTCATAAGCCACGATGTTTCCCGTAGATGTTTCAAGCGAAATCTGTCCGCCGGAATTCTCCACCGCGACATCACCTTCAAATGTTGCGGCTGTGATGCCTCCGGTAATGTTTCGCAAGGCTACCCTGCCGCCCAGATTCTTTATGTAGATTTTTTTGACTGAATCGATCCTCGTCTCAGTCTCGCGGCCCGTAATGGTGAGGCTGGCTTTCATCGGAACGTCTATCTCGATGCTTTCGCCAGAAAGACATTCCGACATCTGAGGGCCCGGCGTGTCCCCAACAATACTAGTGATCAATACCCAAACTGGTTTGCCGCTTATCGGATCTTTTTCATGAACTCGAAACCCAACTTTGCTGCCATTCTTTATAAAAACACGTATCTCGTTCCGTTCCCAACCGTTTATCGTAACTTTTGCCTGCGAAATGCACGGCAATTTAATATTCACGTTCGCATCGACGGCTATGGCCTTTTCGGACATGCCGCGCCCGGCAATCATCGGCTCGGGAAAGCTCCTCGGGCCGGGCCGCTCCGGAGGCTCGACACGCGTTTGCTTTGCCGGCGGCGTTTTTGGGGGTTTCGGTGCGGGCGTCTGTCCGTATATACCGATGGCCGTCATGCCCAAAAGACACAGCGATATCGCAATTTTATTTACTTGTAACCAGTTTCTACACATTTACTTCACTAACGACAAATGGCTAGTACCTGAGGCTTGCCATCAGCTCCTCGCGTTCGACAACCGAATTCAAAAGATCGATCTTGTTCTGATACGAAGAGTAAAGAACCTGTTTCGCCGATTGATTCTTCGGATTCTTTTTGACTACATCCTTCATTTTTTTGATCGCGTCGTTGACCACCGCCATATCGCGTTCGTAAGCGATGCGTGACGACGGGTTCATAATGCGGTCCTTCTGCTCGTCAACATTTTGTTTCAGGTCCGAAATCGTCCGTACATAACTTTCTTCGCCGGGTAGATATTCCTCAACTGCAGGCCGGGCGACCGGTGGTTTGTAGTCAAGATATTGAGCTTTCGGCTGATTGTCAGACGCTCTCAAATTTGCCGCAGTTACGAGCTTTCGCAATTTTTCCGGCGGCAAATCCGAAGCCTCTGCTTTTAAACCGCTTTCTGGAAGTTGAATTGGCCCCGTATCTTCCGTAATCGCTATATCCACCGTCACGTCCTTCTGCGGATTCGTAAATACTACTTGAAATCCATCACTATTATTTGCAGCTGGATTCAAACTCCAAACTCCCGCGAAAATGTCTCGCTGCAGGCATCTCTGGACTTGGAACGGTTGGTCACCGATGCGGTATGCCAGCTCGGCCTTTCGGCGGTGATCGAGGAAACAAACG
>JANNGV010000115.1:0-9755 GCA_031404055.1 Chloracidobacterium sp. | reverse complement strand
GTCGAATTTTTAACTCCACCGGTCTGGGCCTTATCCACCCGCCGCTTTTTTACATTCTCCTCAAATTAGGGATAAATATTGGAGGCGAAGGCCTGTTCTGGATGCGGCTGCTTCCGGTAATTTTCGCGATAATTTCTTTGTTTCCTTTTTGGATGATCTGCCGCGAACTAAAGCTTAAACCGCCCGCCGCTATTGTCGCGATGAGCTTTTTCGCCGTCAACGGCTCGCTGACCAAATATGCGCAGGAAGTGCGGATGTACAGTCTTTTAATGTGCCTTTCGCTGTTTTCGACCTGGCTGTTTTCACGATTCTATTTTCGCGGGAAGAATTTCTGGCTGCTGACAGCCGTCAATGTACTACTCGTTTACACACATTATTTTGGCTGGCTGGTAGTCATCGCGGAAGTTGTCGCGATCCTTATCCGGCAGCGGATGAAGATTTTGCGGATATTGATGATGTTCGCCGTGACTATCGCCGGATTCTTGCCCTGGATTTTCGCCATTTTCCGGTTCGCTGAGCCCGGTCCGGGTGTCGAGCAAAACATCGGATGGATTGCGAGGCCAGGCTTCACAGGCATTTTTGAATTAGCGTTCGACGTTATCGAACCTTTCTATTATCAGCCAAGCAATGCCGACCCAAGCTCAAAATTCCTCGTCGTAATCCCGCTTTTACTCTTTATCGCATTGGCAAAGATTATCTACCTTATCAATTTCAGGAACGCCGAAGAAAAGGACGCCGTTTACTTGATGAGCGTGTTTTCTCTTGTCCCGCTGACGATTGCTTTTTTTGCAAGCTGGATCCTCCCGGTTTCGGTCTGGGGTTCGCGTCATCTGATAATCGCTTATGTTCCAATGATGATCGTCATCGCGATCTTCATAACATCCGTTTCGATAAAACCGCTCCGTTATGCTCTTGCCGGCGCGGTTTATTTACTGTTCGTCTTCGGATTGATAATTAATCTGCGAGCCGAGAAGCAAAATTATGTATGGTGTGCATGGGAGCAGTTTGCCCAGCATATTCCGACCGATAAGCCCCAAACCGTCTACGTGTTCGAAGACCTGATTGCTTACCATTTTTGGTTCTCAACTCGAAACAATCAAAATCTTAAAATAGTAAAGGTTAACGGAATTCCGGATATGACCGAGGACAAAGCGTATTTTCTGCCCCGTGGTTTTGACGGTGTGATAAATGTCGACGCTGCACGGATCGCCGGTCTGGATATTTGGATCGCATTTAGATTCGGAAAAGTCGATATCGGGAGGCCGCCGATTTCAAGCTTAAACTCCCTGGGATATCAGGTAAAAGAAACAATAGAGTTTCCCGCCGGAACAACAAATGCTTACCTGATACGTGCCGAGAAAAAAGAATAAGAAAGCAAGGTTATCGGTAAGGCGCGGTTCAGCATGAATAGAATCAGACTTCGGCGTCGACTTTCACTGGACGCGTTCTTAAAAGGTTGAAAACGTACCAGACAATGCCGTGAGAAACATAGGCTACCGACAGGATGAGCAAAACGTAGTTTGAATAAAGGAACATCAGCATTCCGACTGCGGCGATAACCAGTACCAGATATAGATTTCGTCGTCCCGTTCCGACCGTTTTCATGCTCGAATAGCGAATTGTGCTGACCATCAAAACGCCAAGACTCGCGATCAGAACCATAATCAGCAAACTGTAGAATCGTCCCCTACTTTCACCGTATGAGCTAAGCGGCATCGGGGCAAAATGTACAATCGAGGCCATCAGGCCAGCAGCTGGCGGTATCGGAAGGCCGACAAAGTTCTTTTTATCTACTTTCGGTGTACCTTCGGCAAGCACTCGCGGCCGCATCGATTGAAGATTGAAACGTGCGAGGCGAAATGCTCCGCACATCAGATACATAAACAGTAGAAATACCCCGAGGCCGTATTGCGAGCTGCTTTCGGGAAAAGCGGCGGCAATACCCCAACTGTAGATCAAGGCTATCGGCGCAATGCCAAATGTAAGGACGTCTGCAAGGGAATCGAACTGAACGCCGATCTCCGTCGCCGTTTTTGTCATCCGGGCGACACGTCCGTCAAGCGTATCGAAAAGTATCGCAAGCCCAATAGCAACAGCCGCGTAATTAAAATAACCTGAGGCTCCTACCGGATTCGTAGAAATTATCTGAAAGCCGCGGATCGAGTAAATAACTGCAATAAAGCCCATTGCGACATTTGCCGCCGTGAAGGCCGTCGGGATGACATAAAGTCCTTTCTTGAAGCCTTTGTGAACTGTTTTATTCTCTTCGGTCTCCATAAGTAACTACACAAGCCTTGCGATTATCGTTTCGCCGCCAACTACCCGGTCGCCTATCTTTACCAGTATTTCAACGGTTGGAGGCATGAGCAGATCGGTACGCGAGCTGAATTTGATAAGGCCGAATTTTTGTCCAAGTTCGAGGTTGTCTCCCAATTTGCTCCAGCAAACAATCCGTCGGGCAACGATGCCCGCAATCTGTGTGCAGACAACCGTCATCTTATCATTCTCTATCGTGAGCGAGTTTCGTTCATTAGAAAAGCTTGCTTCATCGCTCGTTGCCGGTGCTTTTTTTCCTTTAATGTAATCAACCTTGGTGATCTTACCCGCGATCGGAGCACGATTTATATGGACATCCAGCGGAGAAAGAAAAACGCTTACAATTTTACCTTTCTCGTTTTCATCGATGCGGGTCACTCGCCCGTCAGCCGCCGATACGATTATCCGATCGCCTTTGGGAATCGATCTGTGCGGATCACGAAAAAAATAGGCCATAAAAGCAGCAAGCATTACAAAAATTGCCGCCGCGACCCATATTTGGAAAAATCCAAAGATCAAAGCGATTACTATTGGCGTGATAACGAAAGGAAACCCTTCTTTAACCATAAATGAGGATCGGATTAGATTCAGATGAACAGTCTAAAAACTGTCGAGAGGGTCCGATCCGCGATAAGAGCCTATATTACTTGATATGCCTGCATTTGGAAAATCAAAAAAAGCCCGATGTCGCTCAACATCGGGCTAAAGGAGGATTGCGAAGAAATTCTAACTTCGGACCGGATTGTCCTTCGCATAGCTGTAAGCACACCACGCGGAGATCAGGTGGACAACCCAACCCAACAGTCCCGCGGATCCGATCCACGAAACACCTGTCAAAACTAACCAGACAATACCGATGAGTATTCTGCCGTTGTAAATTTGTCCAATACCCGGAATTAAGAGACTCAAAACTCCGGCCACTATAGGTTCACGCATGGTTCTAATTTACCTCCGCTAATTAATAACGAAGGAGCCGCCGATTTGTTCCAAAATCTTTTTGCCCCCCTAGTGAGCAATAAATTCGTTCACTATGTAATGGATCGCAAAGAAAAGGGCAACTCCAGCAAAAACGGATATAGATACCAACGGACGCTTGCCACCGTGATGGTTCACTTCGGGAATGAGATCGCTCGCGGCCACATAAAGCGTGACACCTGCAGCCAACGGTAAAGCGTATGCGACTGAAAAACCAAGATTATTTCCGACAAAATAAAACAGTAAAACACCTAAAAGAGTGGTCGCTCCAATCACCGATGTCGCGATAAGTACCTCGCGGAAACCTTTTCCAGCCGCGAGAATCATTGACCCGATCGTAAACCCCTCGGGAAATTTATGAAGAAATACCGCAATAAATACGAGAAAACCGACCTTCACATCTATCTGAGATGCAGCCGCAATCGAAACGCCATCGAAAAAAGTATGGATTAGAAGGCCACCGACTCCTGTGTATGCCGATGATGTAGAAATAATCTCTTCAGAACGGACCTCTTCGCCCAAATGAAAATGAGGTGCGATAGTATGTTCAAAAAACTGTGTCAGAAGATACCCCGTCAAAAGCAAAAGCATCGGCGGATAAAGATTTTCGGTGCTTTCAGGGTGAGTTTTCTGCCAAAGCAGAATAGTTTTTGGCACGATCTCAAAAAAAGTTACCGCAAGCATAAATCCGGCGCCTAACGCCAAAAGATACTTGAGACTTTTTTTATAGTTGTGGTGGATCTTAGACGGAAAGAGTATCAAACCGCCCAGAACGTTTGCCAATGCAGCTGACACGCCAAAAATTAATAATTTAAGAAAGGGCGAGTCCATAGCGATACAAAACCTAAACTTTATCCTAATTCCGGTCGAAAAAGAAACGGCGGTTCAAAAGGAAAATAATGGCAAAAAAATTACTAATTTCGTTAAGCAGATGATTAACAAGAAATGATGAATTTAGTTCTTGACAAGAATTTTGAATACGGCGTAAGATGCTTACTGACACTTAGCAACGCTTCAAAAACGGGACGAAGCGAGAATTACGAAAGTAAAGTAGGTGTTTAAGGAATTAAGCGCTTCCCGCATCGAAGCAAACCATAAAACGCGAAAGATCAGTCTAGTTAGGTGTTGCATTACCGGCGGCTATAAAACTCGCGTTGAATCCGGAAAAAGGCAAATTATTAGGGTTCGGCGGACATACGGTCCGATGCCAGAGGTGTGTTGAAAAATCGTTGTGCTCTTTGATAAATGGTTGAAAACAGCCCCGAAAATATCCACGCGTCGGTTTTGCTCAATGAAAGCATGGATTTTCTCGGGATCAGCGAAACGGGAATTTATGTCGACGCGACTCTTGGACTGGGCGGGCATTCCGAAGCGATTCTAAGCAAATACCCTGAAACCAAGGTAATAGGGATCGATCAGGACGCGGAAGCACTCGACCTGGCTCGAAAGCGGTTGGCGAAATTTGGGGATCGGATAACATTTATTCATGCAAATTTCACGGCCTTGATAGAGGTCCTGAAAGGTGCCGGCGTTGAGTGTTTTGACGGGATACTTGCCGATCTCGGGGTGTCGTCGCTTCAGTTCGATAGTGAACAAAGGGGCTTCAGCTTTCGATTTGACGCACCGCTCGACATGCGGATGAATGCAGACTCCGGCGATCCCACTGTAGCCGAGTTGTTGGCTACTTTATCGCAGGACGAAATCGCGAACGTGATCTATCTGTACGGCGAAGAAAGGTTCTCACGCAGAATCGCCCGGCGGATCGTTGAAAAAAGGGAGAACGGGGAGCCGGTAACGACCACAAAGCAATTGGTTGAACTGGTCGAAAGATCGGTTCGCAGAAGCCCTAAGGATAAGATACACCCGGCAACCCGCACATTTCAGGCGTTAAGAATAGCCGTTAATCATGAAGTTGAGATACTCGAACAATTTATCCGTGACGCGGTCGACAGTTTGAAAATTGAAGGAAGGTTTGTCGTTATCACGTTCCATTCGATCGAGGACCGGATCGTAAAGCAAACATTGCAAAAGCTTTCGGGCAAATGCTTTTGCCCGCCCCGAATGCCGGTTTGCATTTGCGGAGCGAAAAAAGTTGTCGAGATTATTACCAGAAAGCCGGTAGTGCCGAGCGAAGATGAAACGAGAGAGAACCCAAGATCCCGAAGCGCGAAACTGAGAGCCGTTAGACGAATAGCCGACTAAAATCCCAAATCCCCCGACAGATACCAAAGTTATGAGAAAATCAAATGCTCGCCAAGCCCACCCGAAAAATACTTCCTCGCGCGAAATAGGTCCGCTGCCGTGGAGTTATTTTGTTGTAATCGCGATTTGCGGCTGTGTTCTAGCCGCCGGTTTTTTTCTCGCTGCCCGCCAGCATTTTACTTCGATGGATTTAGGAATGAAGAACTCGAGACTTAGAAAACAGCTTGAAGATCTTGAGTCAGAAAACCGCCGGCTTCTGCTTGCCCGCGAGATCTCACTTTCGCCGAGCGAAATCACAAAGACCGCAAGAAACTTGGGCTTTATAGCGGTAACTACGCCAACTACTGCGGTTCCAGTACCCTTTTCAACTAAAGCCGCGCCTGCCGCCCTGCTCAAAGCCGTCGTTGAAAGTGCTCCAGTGGCCGCAGCAAAGCCGATTGCCATAACGATGACTGCATATCAACGGCCGGTAAGCGGTGTAACACTTGAACCGTCTCAAAAACGAATCTCTCCCGATAAGCAGACGAAGAAGATTGAGGCCGTAAAACAAAAGTCTATCAAGCCTGAAATCACCGCCGTAGCGAAGCTTAGATAACAAAAAACGATGGCCACCAGAGCGAAACGAGTAAAAAAGTCGAACGCAAGGCAGACCGCTTTCACGCGGTTCACACTAATCGTGGCGATTCTGGTTCTATGGATGGGCGGCATAGGCGTCCGGCTTGTGCATCTTCAGGTCACCAAACACGAGTGGTTGAAGGAAAAAGCGACCGGGCAACGTCAGGACATTAAACGAAGCAAATTGCCCCGCGGGACCATCTTTGACCGCAATGAAAGAGCGCTCGCGATCAGCGTTCGAGTCAAAACTCTCTACGCCGATCCAACAACAATCGACGACATAAAAAGTGCCGCGAAAACGATCGCAAAGGTCCTCGGCGTAAAAGAATCAGACCTTTCGAAGCAGCTTGCCGAGGCAAAAGCCGACGAAAGGAAGTTTGTTTCGCTTGCAAAAGGGCTCGATGAAGAGACGGCTCAAAAAATAAATAAGGCGCTTGAAGATTCTTCGATAAGGAAGGCCGATCTGCCTAAGTTCACCGGCCTGCACTGGCGTGAGGATCAAAAAAGAAGCTATCCAAATCAAACTCTGGCAGCCCATATCATAGGATTCAGCAATGCGGATGGCGTTGGTCAGGCTGGGATAGAACAGTCGCAGAACGACATTTTGTTCGGAGCGGTCATCAAGCGGCTTCAAGAACGGGACCGTCTGGGCCGTGTTTACGACGAAACTGTCTCTGAAAAAGAGCCACCGAAGGACGTCGTTCTTACCATCAGCCTGCCGATCCAATATATGACGGAACAGGCTCTCGAAAAGGCCGTCAAAGCTTCAAGCTCCAAATCAGGCATTGCGGTCGTCATCGATAATAAAACCGGGGAGGTATTGGCTCTCGCAAACTATCCGAGCTTCGATCCGAATAGGCTGAATGAGATAACGGCGGACAACCTTTCAAACGCCGCGATTCAGGGCGTCTATTCTCCCGGTTCGGCATTCAAGCTCGTAACGTACGGTTCGGCACTTGAGCGGAAGCTGATTTCGCCGGAAGCCGAGATCGATAGCGGTAACGGCACCATCGAAATAGCGAAACACCGATTTACCGATTCGCACGCTATCGGAAGGGTTACATACTCAAAAGCTTTGGCACATTCGAGCAACGTTTGCGCGATTAAAACAGGCATGCGGGTTGGCAAGGAAGGCTTTTACCAGACACTCAAAACCTTTGGTTTCGGCAAGCCTACCGGTATTGAATTGCCGGCTGAAACTGGCGGAATAGTAAGGGCCCCGGAACGCTGGAACGGAGACTCGCTGGCATCTATGTCGATCGGCTATGAAATCGGCGTGTCGGCATTGCAAATGGCTAGTGCTTTTGCGACGATAGCCAATAACGGCGTTCGAATTCAGCCTCATATTATCAAAGAAATTCGGCAATCAGACGAACAAACAGTGCCAGTCGCCCAACCTGCAAAAACGCAGGTCGTGAGCGCTGAAACTGCGCGTGATTTACGAATAATGCTGCGTCAGGTAGTCGTAGCGGGAACTGGGAAACGAGCGCAGTTGAACGGCTACTCATCGGCCGGAAAAACGGGTACGGCATGGAAGTTTGATGAAAAGCTGAAAAAGGTAAATTCCGCAAAATATGTTTCGTCGTTCATCGGTTTCGCACCGGCTGAGGATCCGGCAGTTACAATCGCGGTGGTTATGGACGAGCCAAAGGTCGGGGGACGCGATGGCGGCCAGGTTGCGGGGCCGGTTTTTCGTGATATAGCTCAGCAGATATTGCCGGAACTGAACGTAAAGCCGGAAGGGTATGTGGCTGAAGAATCGACTCTCGAAGACATCCCGGAAGCAGTTGCGAGTGGGCCTTCGGCCTCGAGCCTTAATGAGCATGTGTCCGACCCCCTTCCAAAGGAGAATATAAAAGCAGAAACTGCTGTTGTACCGAAAAGTCCCGCTCGAAAGGAGGCAAAACCGGCCAGTGCGGAAACAAAACCTGCAACGGCAATCAAAACGGAGAAATCAAAACAGCCGGAAAAGGACATCAAGTCAAAACCGGTAAAGTCTGAAAAACGTGAGCCTGAAGCGAAACCGAAATCGCTTATAAAGAATAAGTCGTCGACTGATACGAAGAAGAGAAAGACTTGAATCTGAATAATGTAATTAACTATATGAATGCTGCGGCATCGCAACTGAATCCCGCTCTGCAGGACCGTGAGATCGAATCTATAGCGATAGACTCCCGGGACGTACAGGCGGGCGATGTCTTTTTTGCGCTGTCGCAGCCGGACTACGCCCACAACGGTTTCAACGGCGAATTTGAAGATGCGACGAAATATGTCGCTTCGGCCTTTGAAAAAGGAGCTCTCGCATGTGTGGTCCGGATGGACAGGTATTTAGAGCGCGAAGCAGAACTCGAACTATTTGCCGACCGGCTAGTATTTGTTGACGATACGATCAAGGCCCTTCAATTACTTGCACATGGTGTTTATACGTCTTGGAACAAGCCTGTTGTCGCGATCACCGGCAGTGCCGGGAAAACGACTGCAAAAGAGTTGACCGCGCATATTCTTCAGTCCAGCGGAAAGAAGGTTTTGCGAAATATCAAAAATTACAATAACGGCCTCGGGCATCCGCTGACGGTACTAAATCTGGCGAAGGACGACTCGTATGATGTCGCGGTTCTGGAGATGGGAATGTCGACTCCGATGAATGAGATCCAGCGTTTATGCCGGATAACGCCGCCCGATGTTGCGGTTGAATTGAACGTTCTGCCTGTGCATGTTGAGCATCTTGGGTCGATCGAGAACGTTGCGGCCGCAAAGGCTGAGCTTATCGGAGGGATGAAGGATGGCGGCACAGCTATCCTCAATGCCGATGACCCGCGAGTGCTGGCTATGAAGGATCTGAGCAAAGGGCGAACGATCACATTTGGGATCGAATCCAACGCCGATGTTCGGGCTGAAAATATCGCGTTCGAACGTTTTGGCGAAACCGCGTTCGATCTTGTTATTCCGGGTGGTCACGCTCATGTTTTGTTTCCGCTGAATGGTAAACATAACATCTCGAACGCTTTAGCCTCGGCCGCGGTTGGACATAGCTTTGGCATGACCGCAAGCGAGATCGCGGCGAGCTTGAACACGGTTGCACCACCGCCGCAGCGTGGTGAAGTGCTGCGTTTTGCGGACGGGTTTACGGTCATTAACGACTCTTACAATTCGAATCCGACGGCATTGCTTTCGATGGTCAAAACCTTGGTCGAGGGTGGTGCGGAAGCAAAACGACGAATCGTTGTCGCTGGCGAAATGCTCGAGCTCGGAGAGGGCGAGGCCGAAATACATCGCAACGTGGGGAGTGAGATAGCAAAAAGCGGGGTTGATATGCTCATCGGAGTTCGCGGTCTCGCTCGCGAAATGGTTGAAGGTGCAAAAGAGGGCGGATTGACGTTGGCTGAGTTTGCCGACGATTCCGATGCCGCGGGCGAAATGCTGCTCGCGGAAATACGGAAAGGCGATCTGGTGCTGGTTAAAGGCTCGCGAGGCGTGCGGACGGAAAAGGTTATAGAAAGCTATTGCAGAAATTTGAATTGGAGGATAAAGACTCGGCGACCCGGTGACGCGGCGACGCGGCGTTTAGCCCGCACGCACGCGGCTTGCAGTCCGCAAACCGAATTTCGCAGATGCTCTATTACTTCCTATACGAATTCCTTTTCAAA
>JANNGV010000114.1:0-3908 GCA_031404055.1 Chloracidobacterium sp. | reverse complement strand
CGTTCGAGCCGGGCCGCGCGATGCCGACCTGGCGCACGGCGAACTTTTCTGCCTGAGCCGTACGCAGCCACGCACTTAAGTTTTGAAAAACTTCAGCAAGCAGCAACAAAACCCCCATCAGACCCAAAAACCACAAGGCTTTAGTCACCTGCTCCCAATCGCCGTTCGCGTTTTTCGCCGCGACTACGCTGTCAATTGCGAACTTCGTCAGGTATGCAAGAAGAACCGGTAGAAGTCCTTGAAAAAACAGGAGACTAGCCCAACCGGCCGTGTACGCAGGCGACGCTTCCCAGACCAATAACAATGCCCGCTTCCAGTGCTTGGGAAATGAAAATATTTGCTTAATATTTTTCAAACGTTATATGCGATTGTCCGCTTTCCGGCAATCGTCGAAACGAGGTGAAAAGAAGTTTATATTCCGTTGATTCGTCAATAGTTTTCAACCATTAGGGACACTTCAGGCAGAGCGTTAAAATCGTGAGGCCGCTGTAATTTATACACCGGGACCGATTCCGCCAGAGCCGTGCAGTTTCTGAAATTACTCGCAGTTTGACCTGTAGCTTCCATGTAGCGGCTAAGGTAGCAATTCCGGACTATTTCTATGAAGGATTCTGTTGGCTCCAATTTCTCTATGCAAACTCCAGAATCTTCGGCCAAAACAAACAAGCGGCTCAACTCCACCGGATCACCCGAAAATCGATCCGAACAACCGTACGAGTGCTTGTTTACAAAACTATTTATCATCGGCAGCGTTCGTGGATCCACTCCGATAGACTCTACCGAGTCCGCCCAAAGGCTTATCCGCGGAAAGCCGGGAACAGCGAAAGCCTTATCACCAACGAACTTGATCGGTACCAGATCATCCGTTAACAGCGTGTGTCCGCGGTTTTGCAGAAACGCGGCAAAAGTCGATTTGCCTGCTCCCTTGTCGCCCAGGAACGCAACCGCTTGCCCGCCGATAACGACCGCACTGGCATGGAGCACCATTAAACCTCGCTGGTGCAACAGAACTGCAAGAATCGACCCGTTAATGTAAGGGGATAAATCACGTTCATCGATCCCTTCGGCGGGTTCAATGATCACGTCACAACCTCCTCTCACCAACGCCGTTCCCACATCGCGCCAATGGAAAGTGACTGCGTCGGTCGACGCCCGAGCTGTTACTCCGTAAGCGCTTCTTGTAATGCCACCGTTTAGTTCAGTCCGCAGAAAGGACTCATCCAATTTTCCAAAGCGGATTCTTACGTCATTTGCGTTCGGATTAGACGGTACCAGATCAGACAACCAAAAATCAGAATGAATTCCTAACCCATAAGCCTGATAGAAGTATTTCGTTTCTGTGGATTTCTTCGAATTCATATGACGAGACTAAGAATCATTCGAGACCCTTAAAAGTGTGTAAGTAGTTCCAGTGCTTACGGCACCGGAACTACTTACACATGCGCCATTTAAGGCGCGGTTGAAACACCTGGGTTCGTCGCGAAATCATCGGCGTCCCCAAAATGTTTAGGTTTTACTTGTTGGGTCAAAGAATTGATATCTCCGAAAATCACCAGATTCGGCGTTTCCCAAGTCTTTTTTTCGACCCAAACTTCTTTCATTTCAATCGTCACCTCCTTTATCGAAATTACGCGACCTTGAAAGATCGCGGCTGGTAACGTTGAAGATTCCGCTGATCGAAAATTCACAAGTTCTTTCAGCTCACTTTTCGCTAACAACAACGGATGTCAATTGACAAAACTGAATACGCGGCCTAATACTTACGCACTTCGACTTCCGAACGACTGGCGTAACCAGCTAGACAGATAAACGGTGGAAATAATAAGCATTGCATCCCTCGCGTGTTTTAAGGGATCGGATCGATATCGGTGATAGGCGGCGGCCAAAGTCTCCTTATCGATAAATTCTTCAAGCATATTGGTTGATTCAAACAAGGCTTTTTCCACTTGATCGCTGCCATACTTAAGCATATTTACCTTATAACTTAGACCAATATTTGCCTTGTCGGTTCGCCACTGCACATCGGACGGAAGTATGTCATTCATTGCCCGTCGAAAAATGGACCGTGTCCATCCCTTGTGTACTTTTTGATTAGCCGGCAGGGATATGCAGAATTCGATTAATCTTCGATCGAAAAAAGGAAACCGGGATTCGATCGCGAATGCGGCACCCATTTTTTCAAATGATTCGAGGGCAAAAGCAAATATCCCGCTGCAGAGGGCATTCCAGTGGGATTCTTGAGGACTGACTCCCTCAGGATGAGATTTTGCAGTTGCCTCAAAATAACGATCTTTCAAGTTTTGTTGTACGGCGAAATTGGCATTAACGGATTCGTATTGATAATTTATCGTCGATGGCAGTTCCGAATCTACCTTCAGCATCCTCGGTCTGCCATGTGCGACACGCCACATTTGACGGACAAACTCCGGCGTTGCTTCCGCAAAGCCCTGCGTCCACACAAGTCTTTTGAAACTGTGATGCTTACCCGGCATGTTCTTATTCAACGCTACGGCATCCCTGAATAAGTTCCACCAACGACCCTGCCGTGCGAGGTAATGAAAAGCCTCATAGCCATACGAAACCGTCGAGTCCCCATCAAAACCGCTTAGCAAAACACCCATATTTTGCTGCTTGGCTGCCTTGAATAATGCCCAGTCCATGAATACATTAGGCACCGCTACGGGGTGGTCCGAGTGCCATTGGAGCTTATCCATGTCCTCGAATGGGCTAAAAGTATCCGCCTCAACAAAATTCGGGTTGCACTTAACGTGTCGAACAACCGAATCAATAAAACGGCGTTCGTCGATCCGAGAGTCAATTTGTGCGATGGCGGGAAATATGGCAGAAAATGTTTCCAGCGGCGGCTTGTCGTTTTCTTCCAAGTAATTGCTGGCAATGCATGAGATCGACGACGAATCCAGTCCTCCGCTGAGCAGCGAACCTGCCGGATGAACGCTTCGCAGACGGCATGTTACGGCTTCTGTGAAAATGGCTCGAAACTCCTCTTCATAATCGGCGTTAGATCTGAAACGATTCTTAGCCTTAGACACCGGACGCCAGTACTGCCAAATTTTCAGTCCGCTTTCGTCTACCCTTAAAGCGTTGTTAGCCGGCAACCTTTTTATACCTTCATAAGGAGTGCCTTCCTTATCCTGATGATTAAGAATTAATATATCGCCGATGTTCGTTTCGTTAAGTTGTTTTGGAATATCGGGAAGGCAAAGCAGTGCCTTGATCTCGGAGGCAATTGCAAAAAGGACATTCGGCTTATAGTAATAATAGAAATGCTTTACGCCCATCGAGTCCCTGGCGCAGAAAATTTTTTGTTCCCTCGGGTCCCAAATCGCAAAGACAAAGTCTCCAAGCAATCTCTCTGCACAACCTTCACCCCATTTTTGGTAGGCCTGTAGGATAATCTCACTGTCAGTTATTTCGGCTAATCGCCTGTTCGAGGAAAACAGTTGCCGGATCAACTCCTCACGATTGTCTAAACGGGCGTCGCATGTAATAACCGCAGAAGTTTCGGCACTCTTCAGCGGCAGTTTCTCGTGAAGAGATTCCGGAGTCACCCATCTCATGCGGTGGCCCATTCCAAAATTGTTCTCGATGTATTTGCCCTGATCGTCTGTTCCCCCGATGTTCCAGACAGTCAAGCATCCGCTGCATTTCTTCATGCTCGACCGGGGCCTTGTTGGGACGGTAGATAACCGTTAGCGCACTCATTAACTAGTTAGAATTCAAAACAGCAAAACGGTGATGATGCGGAAGCTTTCCGATGACAATTTGCCCGTCCACCTCGATCCATGCGTGGGCCCCGAACCTCTCGTTTTGATCCCTTTCAACCCCTATCTTCAAATCTGAAGCCTGTCCATCCATCTGCAACAGAACACGCGTTGCCAAAGCTTGTG
>JANNGV010000113.1:0-8775 GCA_031404055.1 Chloracidobacterium sp. | reverse complement strand
TGTTTCGATAACAAAGCCGCGTGCAGAAGCCTCTTTCCTCTCATTAGCTGTTCTTTGTTCGACAAGTGACTCGCGCTGGGTTTCTAAAGCAATATCTGCCTCGATTTGCATTTCACGAAGCTTCCGGTCGTTTTCGGCCTTTTGCACCTCGGCTTCCATTTTCTTTTCATCGATCTGCTTTTTCTTTTCTTCAACAGCGATTTCAGTGTTCAATTCGCTTTCCTTGATCCTGCGCTCCTGTTCGACTGCAAAATTTCTTCTCTCATAAACTGCCAGGTCAGCATCTTGGGAAAGCTTTTCGCGGGTTTCGGTTTCCAGCGCCCGAGCCATTTCCGGAGTCGCCCTTACAGCCAGGATGTTCACACTGTCAGGATTTCTATACCAAGTGATGAGATTGCCTGCGAGGATTGAAGTCCAGCTATAACCTCGCCCTCGATCAATTTGGCCGACCGTATAGCCTCTTTCAATCCCAGGCCGTGGACAAATGAAGACGTCGATGTTTGAGCCTCGTTTATTATCCGTTGGTTTAATTTCTCGAGGTCGCTCTTTTTATAAACTCCCCTACCGTCGACAGTGAAGTCCAAAAGCTCGGCCAGCTGTTTCGGATCACCTATTTTATAGGTGATCTGCCCCTGAATGGATATCTCCTGATAGTCTCGCGTCGTCTCGTTGAAAATAAATGGCAGATCGTTACTGCCAATCGGGATCGCGGAGATAGAACTATTCGGGCCATAGTAGAAAAACGAAAGGCCACGTCCTTCCTTCGCAACGCGTCCATTTTTAAAATGGATTACGTATGTCATCGAGTCAAACTTGATGTAATTGATTCCAAACATATTCTATTTTTTGGACAACGCGGACTGACCAGAGTTGTCTATTTTTACCGACCTTCTTGAAATGCAGCGATGGATGTGTTGAGTTGAGTTTGAGAAGTTGATAATTCTTGTCCGCCAGTTTTTGAACCTCCACGGGCAATTGCCGGTAAAGATTCCAAAAACGCGGAAGCGTCAAATGCTTCATAGCGGCTTCGCAAGGCCTGCTTTGTATTCTTCATCAACTTCGGCAAGCAGCGAATCAAGCCGCCCTGATTCCAGGTCATCAGCGATCTGTTTATCCCAAAGCTCAGCGTGATATCGTTCGAGCCAGGACATAAGCTTGCTCACCTGGTCTGCGGGGAGTTGAACAATTGCTGCCTCTATTTCGCCGATGCTCATAATGTCGAGATTATTGCACGTTTTTGTTTTAGTGTCGAAGAAAACCCGGTCGCTACCGCTCCTTGGCTTTCCTAAGCCTGCAATTACGGCCAGCTACAACAACTTATCCGGCGTTATCGGTAAATCTCGCACACGCTTGCCGGTTGCGTTGAAAACGGCATTTGCGACCGCTCCCGCGACGCCGACTATGCCGACTTCGCCGATGCCTTTTACGCCCATTTTGTTGACTATCTTGTCATCTTCATTGATAAAGATTGTTTCGATCTCGCCGATGTCGAGGTTTGCGGGGATGTGATAATCGGCAAATGAACGCGTGATGAATTTGCCGTGACGCGGGTCGATGATCGACTCTTCTGTCAACGCCATGCCGATGCCCCAAATGACGCCGCCGATGATCTGCGAGCGCGAGGTTTTAGGGTTAAGGATCCTTCCCGCGGCGGTGACCGCGACGAAACGCGGAATTTTTATCATTCCCGTCGCGTCGTTGACCCAGACTTCGGCAAAATTGGCGTTAAAGCTGTGGACCGAATAATCACCGGCATTTGCGGGCGGTTTGGCATCGACACGCGTCTGGAACTCGGTTAGGTTTTCGGAGATCATCATCTGCGCGGCGGTCGGACGAACGAAGAACTGTTTGCCGGATTTGGCGATCAATTCGTCAGTTATTTTCTCGCAGCCGTCGTTAACTGCGTTCGCAAAACTAGCGGCGCCGACCGAACCGACCGAACCGGCGGCGGGCGGAAGACTGGAATCGCCGATTTTTACACCGACTTTGTTGATCGGCAAACCGAGGGCTTCGGCGGCGGTCTGTGCCAGGATAGTGTGCGTTCCCGTGCCCAAATCACTGGCCGCCAGCTCGATCGAAGCGTTCACGTCATCGCCCCTGCGATTTAGTTTAACGATGGCGGACGTATCGCGCTGCCGGGCCGGATAAGTTCCGCAGCCTACACCATAGCCGACGAGATAATTGCCCTGCCGATTCTGGCCCGGCTCCATCTTGCGTTTATCCCAACCAAAGATCTTTGCTCCTTCGCGCAGGCATTCCGCGACCTTTCGCGAAGACCATGGCTTGCCGTTCGACGGGTCTTTGGCAGGCTCATTCTTAAGCCGAAACTCGATCGGATCGATTTTAAGTTGATACGCAAGTTCGTCAATCGCCGATTCGAGCGCGAAACTGCCGGTAGCTTTGCCGGGCCCGCGAGTGAATGTCGGGATAATCACATTCATCGGAACGTGGCGGTACGTAATGAGCGAATTAGGCGTGTCGTACATTACCTTAGAGCAATCCCCGCACGCCTCGATATATTCATCCCTGATCGCCGTATGTGTGACGGTTTCGTGGGCGAGAGCCGTCAGCTTACCGTCCTTAGTGGCGGCGAGCCGAAGTTTTTGCCGATTGCGCTGACGCAGTCCGACGCTATTGAACATTTGCTGTCTGGTCAGCGCGAGCTTTACCGGACGTTTCACGATCTTCGCGGCGACCGCGGTCAGCACAAGGTTTGACCACAGCCCACCCTTCGAACCGAAACCGCCGCCGATGTGCGGCGATATGATCCGCACCTGCTCAGGCTTCAACCCAAGGGTAGCAGCGGCGGATGTTTGCGCGGCGTTGACCATTTGCGATGCGTTGTAGAGCGTTAAATTCTCGCCTTCCCAAACAGCTATGGTCGCGTGCGGCTCCATAGGCTGATGGTGTTCGACCGGAGTGTCGTATGTCGCCTCGACCTTGTGTTCAGCCAGGTTGAAAGCAGAATCGACATTGCCGCGAATAGCATCCGCGCTCCCCGGATTTTTCGACGGGATAGCGGTGCCTGCAAGTTTTGCAAAATCCACTTTGCCCTCAGCTTTCTCGTAGGAAACCTTTATTAGGTTCGACGCGGCCCGTGCCTGTTCGAATGTCTCGGCGATAATCACGCCAATACTCTGTCCGTAAAAATCTATATTCGGGCTTTGCAGGAACGCTCCGCCGCGCAGACCGCCGCGTTCGTTAAGTTTTGGAGCGTTTTTGTGGGTGATGACACTCAAAACGCCCGGAGCCTTCTCAGCCTCGGCCGTGTCAATTTCGGTTATCCGTCCAGACGCGATCTCGCTCTTGAAAATAACCGCATACGCCAAATTTTTGACCGGAAAGTCTGTCGAATACTGGGCCGCTCCCGTTACTTTCAAAAGCCCGTCGATCCGGTTCAATCCTTCACCAATAAACTTTTTGCTCATTCGCATAACCGCTTGACCTCAAAATTAATTATCTAAGCCTTCCCGCCGGTCACTGCCATCTGCAAAGCACGTACTATTGCACGGCGGCCCAATTCGACTTTGAATTTGTTGTGCTCCAATGGCTTCGCCGCCTTCATCTCGGCGTCTGCCGCCAGCTTGAACTGCTCTTCATCCGCAATCTTGCCCTTCAAGAATTTCTCGGCTTCAAATGCCCGCCAGGGCTTGTGTGCAACGCCGCCCAAGGCGATGCGGACATTATTGACGATCTTTCCTTTTGTCTCTATCGCCGCCGCGACGGACACCAGAGCGAAGGCATAACTTGCCCGGTCGCGGACCTTGAGATAATAAGATCTGTCGGCGAAATTATTCTTTGGCAATTCGATTTCGGTGATCAATTCGCCGTGCAGCAGATTGTTGTCCTTTTCGGGTTCATTGCCCGGAAGCCGGTGATAGTCGGCAAACGGTATAGGACGTGTTTTGCCGTCCTTGCCCTGAACTTTGACCACCGCATCGAGAGCCGCAAGTGCGACGGCCATATCCGACGGGTAAACGGCGACGCATTTGTCAGACCAGCCGAAAATGGCGTGATTGCGGTTTATGCCTTCAAGCGCTCCGCAGCCGGAATTCGGCTCACGTTTATTGCATGGCATTGCCGTATCGTAAAAGTAAGGGCATCGCGTGCGTTGGTTCAGATTTCCGCCGTTTGTCGCCATATTGCGGATCTGGCCCGATGCTCCAGCTAGGATCGCCTGCGACAAAAGCGGGTAATTCTGGCGAACAAGCGGGTGATTGGCCGTGTCGGTATTTTTCGCCAATGCCCCGAGCGAAAGACCGCCGTTTACCGATTTGATTTGAGCCAGACCTAATCGCGATATATCTACCAGTTCCGTCGGCCGCATGACGTCTTCTTTCATCAGATCGAGCAGATTTGTGCCGCCGGCGAGGAAATTGGAGTTCGAGGTTGCGGAGACGGCTTGCACGGCTGCTGCCGCATCGGCCGCTTTTGTGTATTTAAATGGCCGCATCGCTGTCCTCCTTTGCACCGACGAACTGCCATGCAACGGTGTCGATAGGTTTGCCGGTGTGGACTTCCCTGATCGCCGTCACGATATTTGGATATGCACCGCAGCGACAAAGATTCCCGGACATCCGTTCGCGAATTTCTTCATCGGAAAGTTTGATCGTTTTCGCCCTTCCGCGAATATCCGCCGACACATAACTCGCTTCGCCGTTTTTGGCTTCGTCCATCAAGGCCACGGCCGAACAGATCTGTCCCGGCGTGCAGAAACCACATTGAAAGCCGTCGTGTTTAATAAAGGCGGCCTGCATGGGATGTAGTGTGTCGCCATTTGCGAGTCCCTCAACAGTCGTGACCGAATTACCTTCGCACTGCGCCGTCAACGTCAGACAGGACAAAACGCGTCGCCCATCGACGATCACCGTGCACGCCCCGCACTGGCCGTGGTCGCAGCCTTTTTTCGAGCCCGTCAAAGCCAAACGGTCACGCAACGCGTCGAGCAATGTTACGCGCGAATCCAACGTCAGTGACTTCTCAACACCGTTGATCTTCAGTTTCACGACAACCGCGTTTTCTTCGGCGATCGGGGAAATAAGTGCGTCATCTGATAACGTCAGGTCCGCAAAGATCTGGTCGTGCGACAATAGGTTAAGAGCAGCAGAGCCTAACCCCATTGCAAGAGCCTGCCCTAAAAATTTGCGCCGTTTCTCGCCGAGTTCCGATAATTCTGGCAGATCTTCAAGCAAAGCTTTTTCATCCGCCGTCAGTTGAAACTCGCTTAGTTCGTCAAAATCTTCTGACATTTCGCCTCCTTGTTCGTTCGGAAATATTTATTTAGTTTACAAGTTTTTTCTCGATTTCCGCAAAAAAAGACGAAAGAAATTACTCTTCGTCTCTTTAGGCTGAATTAAACCCGGATTACGCGTTAGAAATAAAACTGCGAAGTATTTGCCTCGGTAACGGCGACTGAGTTTAGCCTTGGGTTTCAACCAACGGTGCGCGATACGCGTGATTCTTGCCGCGTCAGCGACAATTGAAAATCCATAAATATCACGCGTCGCTGACGCGACGCGACACGTTTTGCAAACCGTGGGTTAAAACCCACGGCTAAATTCAAATAATCGCTACGCGATTCAAAGCATTCATTTTCTATATCGAGTTATCCGGGTTAAAATCTAATTAGCACTATAATTTCCAATCACGAAAAGGGGCCGGTCGCTACCGCTCACGGTTCTGAGAAATCGCTTAACCTTACTTCTCCCAGTCTGGCGTGTGGAATATGCCTTCTTTGTCGGTCCGTTGATATGTATGGGCGCCGAAGAAGTCGCGTTGGGCTTGGATGAGATTGGCGGGCAGGCGGGCGGAGCGGAAGGCCTCGAAATAGGCAAGACCAGATGATAGGCATAGAGACGGAACCCGGCTTTCGGAGAATTTGCCTACGATTTCGTGCCAATCGCGGCTGCCGGCGGCTAGTATCGCGGCAAAACGGTCGTCCAGGATTAGATTCGGAAGATCGGGAGTTTTGTCGTAAGCCGACCGCATTTCCTCGAGCAAGGTTGAGCGGATGATACAGCCGCCACGCCATATTTTGGCAATTTCGGAAAGGTTCAGGCCGTAATTTCTCTCGGTCGACGCCGTTTGGAGAAGCGAAAGGCCTTGGGCGTATGTAACGATAAACGAGCTGAGAAGAGTGTTTTTAAGCTGTTCGATAGAGTGTTCAAAATCGGCGGTGAAATGTTCGCGCACCTCTTTGCTAGATGAATGATCACCGGCAAGAACCCGGCCGCCGCCGGACTCGGAAATTGGACGATATTCTTCTGAAGAAAGCTGTTCGCTACTGCTCCCGGTTCTGACTTGCTGTTCGCTGACCTCAGTTTCAACATCTTTACGTGCACGCTGGGCTTTCTGATCGAACTGAGGTTCGCTTGTAACGGCTTCCCCGTGCGATTGGTGTTGATGTTCTTCCGAAGGGCGTTTGCTCCCGTATTTTTCCGCGATCAGGACGCGTGTTTCCTTTTGGGCTGAGATCTGCCGCATTGAGACGGCTGAATCGATTGTCGGGATAGGAACTCCGAGGTCCATCGCGGCCTGCGATGTCCATTTGCCGGTTCCTTTTTGGGCGGCCTTGTCGAGCACCATCTCGACGAGCGGTTTACCGGTGTCGGCGTCCTCCTTTCGCAAAACCTCGGCGGTTATCTCCACCAGAAAAGAATTCAGCTCTGAGCCGTTCCATTTCGCAAACGTGTCGCTCATTTGCCTGTAGTCCATTTTCAGAACACGAAGCATAAAATCGTAGGTTTCGGCGAGAATCTGCATCAGGCCGTACTCGATGCCGTTGTGGACCATTTTGACGAAATGTCCAGCCGAACCCGTTCCCATATAGGCGACACAAGGCTCACCGTCTACCTTTGCCGAAACCGCCTGCAGCGTCTTTTCGATCCGATAGTAGAAATCCCGCCGGCCGCCGGGCATTATGCTTGCTCCGTGACGGGCACCTTCCTCACCGCCGCTGACGCCGACGCCCATAAAACCGACGCCTTTCGCGGCTAGATCCGCCTCTCGCCGGTCGGTGTCGGTGAAGTGAGAATTGCCTCCGTCGATGATCAGATCGTCCTTTTCGAGATAAGGAAGCAGGTCGTTTATCACGGAATCGACAATCGGGCCTGCGGGCACAAGCAGCATTATATTGCGCGGGGATTCGAGCTTTGCGACAAAATCAGCCAAATCGGTGCCTATTTCGACAGGCATCCCGGCGCCTTCCTGCAGCAGTAAATTACGTTTACCCGCGTCCAGGTCATAGCCGACGCCGCTAATGCCGTGATCGGCGATGTTGAGCAGAAAATTTCGCCCCATTGTGCCGAGGCCGATCATTCCAAAATTAGCTTTTGACATTCCTTTCAGTGCCCCAAATGCTTCAAAAATGCTTGTTTCAAATTCTTCTCGATCTCAGTATGTAAAGGTGTCTGACCGCCGAACGGATTCTTTTCGGATTCGCGGATGATGTATCTCGCACACTTGCCACATAATAAATACGCTATTAAAACACCGTGTTCACGGAAAATGAAAGCATTGAGCGACAACGCGTTCTTTCCTTTGAATTTCATTGCCTTAATTACCCGCCCACAGCCGGGACAGCCATCGCCATCGTTTAACCATCGTGACTTAACTGCACTCCCAAACTGCATTTGCGCCTGGCGGAAGAGCAGCTCTAGCAGATCGGAAATCTCTTTATTGGACATAGCGATCAGATAGGACAATTTAACCTTATAATAGACATAAACTTGCCAGGGTCAATCACCGGTTATACACTGCGATTACCATATATGTTATCACTGCATGACGCCATTCGCCCGACCACTTTAATCAGGTCGTCCAAGCTTTCCGACTACTTTGGCCTGGATATCACAATCGCGACCGAAACGTTTCAGCACACCGGCAGTTTTAAGTTTCGGGCGGCGTACAATCTGGCTCTCAATGTTGAACAGGACGAAATATTGACGGCTTCCTCGGGCAATTTTGGACAAGCTTTGGCCTACGCATGCAAGCTTCTAGGCAAGAAATGTACCGTGGTTATGCCCGTGACGTCCGCGCAGGTCAAGATCGATGCTGTTCGCGGATACGACGCGACAGTTGATCTGATCGACACAAAATTGGTCGGGCGAAGTGAACGAGTCGAGCAGCTGGCCGCTGAAATGCCCGGTGCCTACAGGGCGAGCGCGTATGACGATCAGCACGTGATCGATGGAAATTCGACACTCGGCGATGAGCTTTCTCAGAAAGATTTTGACGTGATAATCGTACCGGTCGGCGGCGGCGGATTGATTTCAGGGACAATCATCGGACTTTGCCGCAACGGAAATAGTGCAAAAGTTTACGGGGCCGAGCCATTGCTCGGGAATGATGCTTCACGCTCGTTTAAGGCCGGAAAGATTATCGCGAACGATACCGAGCCAACGACAATTGCGGATGGAGCACGGACGATCTCGCTCGGGAAACTTAACTGGCCGATAATTCAGAATGGTGTTGCGGACTTTATCGAAGTGTCCGACGAAAAGATCGCCGAAGCGGTTCGGCTCTTTTTCGGCTTGGCAAATCTTAAAAGTGAGCCCACCGGAGCCTTGAGCTTAGGGGCCGTGCTTGAAAACCAAAGCCGTTTCGAAGGAAAGAAAATCTGCCTGGTCGTAAGCGGCGGCAATGTCGATCCTGAAATTTATCGAAGATTAATTGGTTAGAAACTGTCAGCGACCCAACAACACGCAAAGTTTTACCCGTTCAACGAATCTCCTCAACAAAAGTTACACGATTGATCTCATGCAGCGTCGTCAATCC
>JANNGV010000112.1:0-1859 GCA_031404055.1 Chloracidobacterium sp. | reverse complement strand
ATAATTCGCGCTCCGCTTTGATGTCTTTCATCTGTTTTTCCTTAGATTTACGAACTAAATGAGATTTGGTATTTGATGGCATTCTACCACTTGTCTAACCTGATTTGACAAGTTATGCTCTGGGTATTACGGTTTTAGTTTGCCTTTTTTAGATACCGACAGGAGATTTCGCTAATTAGATGACTTATATTGTTGCCGAGCCATGTATAGATTGTAAATACACCGATTGCGCCGCGGTTTGCCCGGTCGAAGCGTTCCACGAATTACCCGATAAACTTCTGATCAATCCCGACACTTGCATCGATTGCGACGCATGCATTCCGGAATGCCCGGTCGAAGCGATATTTTCGGATATGTCGATCCCGCCCGAATATATGAACTGGCTGGAAATAAACAAGGAAGCCGAAAATTACCCGATCATAAGCACGAAACAACCCGCACTTTTCGGCTCGGACTGCAAAGGCCAACCCGAATAAACAACTCTTATTCAAAATCTGAATCGTAGAGGCGGGCTTGCCCGCCTTTTTCGTGTCCAGATCACCAACGATTCGTCGCACAAGCCTTTATGTTGTAAAATCGTTCTACTAACTAAGCTCCGCGAACAAAACGTCTATGATTGAATCAACAGATCCCAAAATTATCCAAAAGACGGCTGTGCGATGCACGGAATGCGACCGCGAAATGGAACATTACAACACCTTCCTAACTGCGGCCAATGAAATGAAGGTAGTCTGCTGGGAATGCCGGTCGAGGGACGAGAAAGGCTTTAACGCAAAACGCGACTTCCGCCGCGGCGCCCGTAGTGGTTATATTCCACGCTGATTGCAAATTCCAGATTCCAGATGCCGCTAGTCAAATTGTAAGAATGAACCACGGAAGAAGAGGAACAAGAAGGAACCGGGCCGGTCGTCCTAAACTAATGTTCCAGATAAAAAACGCCGAAGCCGCCGTCCCTTTCGGGCCGCGGCTTTTGTTTTTCGCGCGCCGAAAGCCGTAAGATAGTGCGGATATATGAGTTTGTGAATCCGTCTGTCAATGAGCGAGATCGAAAAAGAGGCGCCTGAAAGCGAAACACCTGAAGAACTTGCCGATCCGGCTGATGCTGGGCAACCGGTCGACCCGCACGAAAACCAACCTCCCATAAAACAGGCAAGTGTCGCCCGATCAGCCGGGGTTGTCTCGATCGCGGTAATGTTCTCGCGCGTCCTGGGCCTTGTGCGCGAGACACTTTTTGCCAAATATTTCGGCGCTGGCTTTTTGTATGACGCCTTTATTGTCGGTTTTCGCATCCCGAATCTGCTTCGCGACCTTTTTGCCGAAGGCGCCCTGTCCGCCGCATTCGTCAAGGTCTTTACCGATTACCAGCTAAAGAGCAGCGAAAAGGAAGCCTGGCGGCTGGCGAGCCTCGTGTTCAACTGTCTTGCCGTCGTACTAAGCGTCGTTACGGTGCTCGGCATTTTGCTCTCGCCGCTTTTTGTAAAGATAATTACCTACAACTATCTCGGCGATCCGAACCACTATTATCCGGCCGAAAAAGCCGCATTGGCGACGACGCTGATGCAGATAATGTTCCCGTTTATTCTGCTCGTCGCTTTGGCGGCGTTGGCGATGGGTGTGCTGAACACAAAGGGCAAATTCGGCATCCCGGCTTCGGCCTCGACCGCCTTTAATATTGCGTCGATTATCTTCGGCCTCGGTCTTGCATTTTGGTTAAGCGGCGGCGATTGGGAACGCTCGACCGACAAATTTACCCTGCCGAGCGACGCCGCCCAGTGGGCGATAATCGGCATGTCGATCGGCGTACTGATAGGCGGAGCGGCTCAGATAATCATTCAATTGCCTTCGCTGCACAAGGTCGG
>JANNGV010000111.1:0-3138 GCA_031404055.1 Chloracidobacterium sp. | reverse complement strand
TATCCTTTCGGAAATCTTGCGAAGTATCTATTTCGGGCTCTTTTTCAGACATCTCCGGAAATGCCGCGACATCTGCCGTTGCCAAATCGTTGCCATCTTCCGGCCATTTTTCGATCTCAGACACCGATTCAACAGCCCTTTGCGGAGTCTGTGCGGCGATCGCTCCGCGGCGGCGGTAAAAATCGACCAGATAGATAAGAACAATAAACTGTATGCCCACGCCGGTGATCAGGTGCCGCTGGTTTGTAAAGACGCCGACGGTAAGTGCACCCCAATCGTCGCCCCGGAATCCGTAGCCGGACTTTACGTAATCCTTAGCGTTAACAATGGAACGCAACGCGCCGCCGATGCCCTCCTGCGACAAGAGAAATGGAATATACGAGAGCGAACTGGCGGCGAAAAAGAACAGCACGGCGGAGATGCGGCTAACTACGCGTGTGTTAAACAGCACCTCGGCGAATGTCATAATCAGAACGAGCAGTGACATCAGCGACATCAGGCTGAGAAGGTTGATGGCCCAGACCAGATTCAGGCCGAGGTAGGAAAGATTCGCCGCCTGGAACCAGAACAGAAAGTGATAACGGATCGTTTCGTTGGCATAGAAGGGATGTTCGGTAGGAAAATTGTGGCCCAACGCAAAGCTTTGAGCCAGCGACAGGTGCGGGCCGAAATCGCTCCAGCTTTTTACGCTGAAATAGAAGCTGCCGTCGTAAAAACCGAGGTTTACGAACATCAGCCAGGTGCCGAGAACCAGACATATCCCAAGGACGATCCAATCCCACCGAGCGTCTCCCGGCGTCCGGTCGCCCGAATCGAATCTGACCGCTTTATCGGTTCTATTGCGCGTGATCGCTCGGAAAATATGTCCTAATGCTCCGTCGCCCGGCTGTTCCTTATAGCCGCCTCGCCGCAGAAACACGAGCAAACCAAATGATAACGCCAAAAACAGCAAATTTGCCCACAAGAGCGGTTGCGGTGTGCCCGCGAACAACAACGCGAACAGATACGTAATCCCGCTGCTGAGCAGGAAACCTGAAAGGAAGGCTGTGGCCAACCGCTGCTGAAGCGAAACGAACGAAAAGAACCTGCGGCAGATCAGATCTCCGAGAAAAACTATAACTGCAATGTAGACAAAGGCCAGCACCTTGGCATTGTAGACGAATCGAAAATTCTTTCCAATTGTGAAGGCAGTTTCCAAGCAATGGACGTGAAAGACCCAAAGTAATGCAGGCGTAGTGCTTGTGGTATTCTGTCGAAGTTGGAAACTGCGTATATGCTTCTTGACCTCTCTCCTTTGAAGGTTTCTCGCGATTACCGGCTGCTTTTCTTCGGCCAACTGGTGTCGTTTTTCGGTTCGATGATGACGTTTATCGTTGTTCCTTGGCAGATGTATCAGTTGACGCAATCGTCGGCGATGGTCGGGTATATTTACCTGGCGGAATTTGTTCCGATGGTCGTGCTGGCGTTTGTCGGCGGGGCGTTGGCGGATTTTCTTGACAAGCGGAAGATGCTGCGTCTGACGGAGGTCGGGCAGACAATTACTACGTCTATTTTGCTCCTGAATTCTTTATTGCCGACGCCGCGGATATGGGTGCTCTTTGTATGCGTAGCTTTGCATGCAGGGTTGGCGGCAATTCAGCGTCCGGCGTTCGAGTCGTTTATTCAAAAGGTGATTCCGCCTGAATTGATGTCGGCGGTGATGGCGTTGAATTCAATACGATGGAGCGTCGGCGCAATCGTCAGCCCGGCGATCGCGGGCATAATCGCGACTCAGTTTAGCGCGTCGGTCGCATATACAATCGATCTCGTCACGTTTATTGCCTCACTCATCGCGGTGTTTTTGCTGAGCCCTGTTTCGTCGCCGGAAAATGCTGAAAAGCCGAGTTGGCAAGGGATAAAAAGGGCATGGAAATATGCCTTTAGCCGTCAGGAATTGCTCGGGACCTATTTCGTCGACATCGTCGCGATGTTTTTTGCGATGCCGCAGGCATTGTATCCGGCGTTGGCGGTTATCTATGGCGAGAAGTTTGTCGGCTTTTTCCCGGCGGCGATTGCGGCCGGCGCCTTATTGGCAAGCCTTACGTCGGGTTGGACCAGGAACATCCATCGTCATGGTTTGATGGTGACCGGTGCGGCTGTGATGTGGGGCGTTGCAATCTTATTTTTTGGCCTTACGGACAGCATTGTGCCCGCCTTGCTGTTTTTAGGAGCAGCCGGATTTTTTGACATGATCTCCGGCATATTTCGCGGGGCGATCTGGAATCAAACCATACCAAACTATCTTCGTGGGCGGCTCGCCAGCATCGAAATGATGAGCTACCTGACCGGGCCGATGCTCGGCAGTGCTAAGATGGGAATCGTCGCAGAATTATTCAGCGTGAAAACCGCTCTCGTGTCCGGCGGCGTTTTATGCATAGTTGCCGTCGGCGGAGCGGCATTGTTCCTGCCAAAGTTTCTGGCATACGACGGCCGGGAAGGCGTGAAGCAAAAAGAACGCGAAGAAGCGGAACGGAGCGAACTGCTGCGTGTTTCGCAGGGAGAATTTTGAATATATGCCGGTTGTAAGGAAACGTGAGATCGAAAATCTCGAACAGTTGAGCGGCGAAGAACTGCGGGCGTTTATTGACGATTTGCCCGCCGGCCCGGAAAGCATCGGCGAACTGCTGAACTACCTTGAAGACGAACTCTTCGACAAGGAATGCAACCACAGCCTGCGGTTTTCGATGCAGTACATAATGGAACGCCGCCTCAGCTTCCCAAAGATCACCTCATGGCTCAACGATAACGGCGGCTACTGCGATTGCAAGGTGATGGAACAGATCGCGCCGATCTGGCGGGCGAAGTTTGGAGACGATTGATTCAGTAGAGATTGCGAATCAAATTATGTCTTGAAATCGAATGTAATCGTGATAGTTTATTACTATGATAGGTACTGCTCAACATCTCTACATCACAGCGGACAAAGCTATATTAAATGGCGAACCGATCATTAAGAATACTCGAACGCCGGTGCGGGCAATAGTTGAACTGTATCGAATGGGTGTAGCGCCTGAAGAAATTTCGTCCCATCTCCCTCACCTGTAGCTCTCGGAAATTTTCGACGCCCTAAGTTATTACAGCGATCATACAGACGAGATC